>JAFMKS010000007.1 GCA_017852835.1 Paracoccaceae bacterium | reverse complement strand
ATGCACGTTGGAAGGATTTGAAAATTCTTTCGACATGATGAAAACGGTGGCCGAGGAGTTTCGCGATCTTGCCGCAGAAGATCGGTGTTTTGGGGCAGAGCCGCCAAAACTTGATGCCGAAATTTTGAGCATTTTGGAACAGCGCGGAAAACGGTTGGGGATCAACACGCGACAATCGGGGGACACATTCATCGTTTTGAGACCGTCCCAGTCTTATGACTAGGAGACAAGTGAAGAAGCGTATGCACCCGTAACCGAACCTACCACTCCTGTCAGCCCCCCTGCGCTTTCCAATGACGAAAGCATTGATCGCATCAAGACCGTAACAATCGCGAACACAGTGCCTACGATTTATAACGAAGACGAACATTCGAACGATGTAACCACTAAGCATGGCGCAACCGCTGAGGAAACATTTGCGACGACAGATATGGCTGCGCCGTCTGAAGACACCGACGAGATGGGCTATCAAGTGATGCCAAAAGCCGGATAAACAAAACCCCGCCAATTGGCGGGGTTTTTCGTTTTAATCGTGCGCTTCGCGGATCAGATCCAGAATTTCTTGGGCGGCATTTGGAATATTCGTTCCAGGTCCAAAAATCGCCTTCACCCCTGCGGATTTGAGGAAATCATAATCCTGCTGCGGTATCACACCGCCACAGATCACCAAAATGTCACCTGCATCGCGTTCCTTAAGAACTTCAATCAAACGTGGGGCCAGTGTTTTGTGACCTGCGGCTTGTGATGAAATGCCAATCACATGCACATCGTTGTCAATGGCATCTTGTGCGGCTTCTTCTGGAGTTTGGAACAAGGGTCCAACATCCACGTCAAATCCGATATCCGCAAAGGCCGTTGCAATGACTTTGGCGCCACGGTCATGACCGTCCTGACCCATTTTCACAACCAACATACGGGGACGGCGGCCTTCCTCCTCGGCAAAATTTTCGACCGATTTTTGGATCGCTGCGAAATCTTCATCACCTTCGTATGCGGCACCATAAACCCCGGCAAGCGTTTTTACTTCGGCTCGATGACGTCCGAATACATTTTCCATTGCCATTGAAATCTCTCCTACAGAGGCACGTGCGCGGGCCGCTTCGACCGCGGCTTCCAATAGGTTTCCACCTTCAGCGGCGCGGCGGCTAAGTTCGGCCAACGCAGCCTCGCATTTTGCTTGATCGCGTGTGCGGCGGATGTTTTCCAGACGCGCAATCTGCGCCTCGCGAACCGCCACGTTATCAACGTCCAGAATGTCAATCTCGTCCTCTTTTTCCAGACGGTATTTATTCACACCCACAATCACTTGATCACCGCGGTCAATGTCCGCCTGACGACGCGCGGCGGTTTCCTCGATCCGCAGTTTTGGCATACCGCTGGCCACGGCCTTGGTCATGCCGCCCATTTCATCGACCTCTTCGATCAATTTCCATGCAGCATCCGCCAAATCAGCCGTCAGTTTTTCAACGTAATACGACCCTGCCAATGGATCGACCACATTCGTCACGCCTGTTTCCTCTTGCAAGATCAACTGGGTGTTGCGGGCAATACGCGCTGAAAAATCAGTGGGCAGGGCGATCGCCTCGTCCAACGCATTTGTGTGCAGTGACTGTGTGCCCCCCAAAACCGCAGACATCGCCTCATACGCGGTGCGGATAACGTTGTTGTAGGGGTCCTGTTCCTGCAGCGATACACCAGATGTTTGGCAGTGTGTGCGCAACATTTTTGAACGTGGATCTTTCGCACCCAAATCATCCATGATGCGATGCCACAACAAACGCGCCGCGCGCAGTTTCGCAGCCTCCATAAAGAAGTTCATGCCAATGGCGAAGAAAAAGGACAAGCGGCCTGCAAATTTATCAATATCCATACCGCGCGCCATGGCGGTTTTGACGTATTCTTTACCGTCTGCAAGGGTATAGGCCAATTCCTGAACCAGGTTCGCGCCCGCCTCTTGCATGTGGTAGCCCGAGATCGAGATTGAGTTGAATTTCGGCATTTCATTGGACGTATATTCGATGATATCCGCGATGATACGCATCGATGGTTCAGGTGGATAGACATAGGTGTTACGCACCATGAACTCTTTCAAAATGTCGTTTTGAATGGTGCCTGATAGGACGGAACGATCATGCCCCTGCTCTTCGCCAGTAACGATGAAATTCGCCAATACGGGGATCACAGCGCCGTTCATTGTCATAGACACAGACACCTTATCCAACGGGATTCCGTCGAATAGGATCTTCATGTCTTCAATACTGTCGATTGCAACGCCCGCTTTGCCGACATCCCCAATCACACGTTCATGATCGCTGTCGTATCCACGGTGTGTCGCCAAATCAAAGGCCACGGAAACACCCTGCTGACCCGCAGCCAAGGCGCGCCGATAAAACGCGTTTGATTCTTCAGCCGTGGAAAAGCCCGCGTATTGACGGATGGTCCATGGACGCCCTGTATACATCGTGGCGCGCACGCCGCGGGTAAAGGGTTCGATCCCGGGCATCGTATTCATATGATCCAGCCCCGCCACATCATCGGCGGTATAAAGCGGCGATACAGGGATACCCTCAAGCGTGTTCCATGTAAGATCATCAAGCGGGCGCCCGCGAAGCTCTTTCTCGGCTTGTTTGCGCCATGTGTCTTTATCTTGCGTCATATCGCTCTCCTTTTTGCGCGGCGTTCGAAACATCTCGCTCAGCGCAGTCAATTATCAGGCACAAAAACTCTGTGCCCTCTTTGCATTCGTATCTGCACCCCCTATCTTTGAGAGAAAGGGAGCAGCCATGAAATTCGTTACATCCATCTTATTTGCCGCCTTTTGTGCAAGCCAAGTTGTTGCAAGCGACGCTGACACGATATTCCTTGATGTTACGCCAAGCACCGATATCGGCGCATATGAATGGCAAAACCGTGTCCTGGTGGTTTTTGCAAATTCCGACCGTGATCCACGGTTCCAAGACCAATTGGCCATGATCAACGAAGAAGTTGAGGCATTGCGGGACCGTGATGTGGTGGTTGCAATCGATACCAATCCTGCGATGAAATCAAAGCTGCGCACAACATTTCGGCCCCATGGCTTTATGATATTGCTGATCGGAAAAGACGGGCACAAGGCCTTGCGCAAACCATTTCCATGGGACATTCGCGAAATTTCACGCACCATCGACAAAATGCCGATGCGACAGCAGGAAATGCGCCAAGATAACTGACGCATTCCCGCACTTATGTCACGTGATGTGATCACTCAAATTCCATGATAATGTCGTCAACTGCTAAACTATCGCCTGCAGCTGCGTTGATTTTGGAAACAACACCTTTGCGTTCAGCGCGCAAAATGTTTTCCATTTTCATCGCCTCAACTGTACAAAGCGCCTGCCCCTCTTGCACCTCTTGTCCAACTTCAACGTCAACTTTGACGATCAGACCCGGCATGGGGCAGAGCAACATTTTGGATGTGTCTGGTGGTAATTTTTCGATCATATGCAGGGCCAATTCCGCCTGACGTGGTGAACGCACATGCACCTTTAGATCGGCGCCACGATTGCGGATACGGAAACCGCCCGTGATTTTGCCCACCTTCATAACCAATGGTGCGCCATCAACTGTCATATCGGCCAGCATCATGCCAGGCGTCCAATCCCCCTCGACACGCAGTGATGCACCGTCCTCGAAGGTGACGGTTGACCCATCCGTATCGGCGGCAACGGATACGGCAAATTTTTCACCCTGCAGACTCACCACCCAATTGTCGCCCACGCGACGTTCGTGGTTGTCCATGCGGCCCGAAATTTTCGTACGACGAATTTCCGCAACGCGGTTCATCGCAGCGGCAGAGGCCGCGATTCGACGCAACTCAGCCTCATTCAATTCAACGCCTTGGAACCCGTCTGGATATTCTTCGGCAATGAAGGCTGTCGTCATGTCACCCGATGTAAATTTCGAATGATCCATCACAGCGGCCAAGAATGGTAGGTTATGACCGATCCCCTCAAGCTCGAACCGATCAAGGGCGATGCGCATTTCCTCGATTGCATCTGCACGGGTTGGGGCCCATGTACATAGTTTTGCAATCATTGGATCGTAATACATGCTGATTTCGCCCCCCTCAAACACGCCGGTGTCGTTGCGCACAACTGCCGTTTCTGTCGCCTCTTCCGCAGGGGGACGGTAACGTGTCAGGCGCCCAATGGATGGCAGGAAGTTACGATAAGGGTCTTCGGCATAAAGACGGTTTTCAATCGCCCAGCCGTTGATTTTCACATCATCCTGCGTGATTGACAGCGGTTCGCCATTTGCAACGCGGATCATCTGTTCAACCAAATCAACACCCGTGATCAATTCGGTCACAGGGTGTTCCACCTGCAAACGTGTGTTCATTTCTAGGAAGTAAAAATTGCGATCCCCATCAACGATAAATTCAACCGTACCAGCGGATGCATATCCAACGGCCTTGGCCAACGCACAGGATTGTTCACCCATCGCTTTACGCGTTGCCTCATCCAAAAATGGGCTTGGCGCTTCTTCAACAACCTTTTGGTTCCGACGCTGGATCGAACACTCGCGTTCGTTTAGGTAAATACAATTTCCATGCGCATCAGCCAAAACCTGAATTTCGATGTGGCGCGGCTGTGTCACGAATTTTTCGATAAAGATACGATCATCGCCAAAGCTGTTTGCCGCCTCGTTTTTAGAGGATTGGAAGCCTTCGCGCGCTTCCTCATCATTCCACGCAATCCGCATGCCTTTACCACCACCACCGGCAGATGCCTTGATCATGACAGGATATCCGATTTGTTGGCTGATTTTCACGGCCTCATCTGCATCCTCGATCAATCCCATATAACCAGGCACGGTTGAAACGCCTGCCTCTTGGGCGATCTTTTTGGATGTGATTTTGTCACCCATGCTTTCAATCGCACCAACAGGTGGGCCGATGAATGCAACATTTGCGGCGGCCAAGGCTTCTGCAAATTTTGGGTTTTCGGAGAGGAACCCGTAACCTGGATGTACCGCCTGGGCGCCTGTCGCCTTGATCGCCTCCATCACTTTATCAATCACGATATAAGATTGGTTCGCAGGTGGTGGGCCGATGTGGACCGCTTCGTCTGCCATTTCAACGTGCAATGCATTGCGGTCAGCATCAGAATAAATTGCAACGGTTTTGATGCCCATTTTGCGGGCTGTCTTAATCACGCGGCAGGCGATTTCGCCACGGTTAGCAATCAAAATTTTATCGAACATGTCTCTGTTCCTTTCTTATTCGGGTTCGAAGGCGTCTGGGAAATTGGCTTTGATTAAGTTCAAATCCAAAATCAGAAGCGCTTCGTAATCTTCTGGATCAAAGGGATCGTCGTAGGGTTTGACTTCGCGACCAAAAAGCCAGCTAAGCCGCCCTGCATCTAAATTGCCGCGCTTAAACGGTTGATCCCAAAAATGTTGCACAAGGGCGGTTACAAAACCTGCATCTGCACGGCGGTCCGCAGGTTTGCGATCGCGGAAACGTTCACGTGCAGCGATCGGCGTGACACCTTTTGGGTTTGGACGACGGATCGTGAATTGAAAATCCGTCCCCGGAAGGCGTCCTGGAAATCCGCGATGCTTTAGCATGATGCACCCTTTCGTTTTGCAAAGTTTGACCAACGCTGACGACGCGCAGCGTCATTCAGCATGTCGCGCAATTTCGCCTCGGCAGAGGGAATATGGACAGGACAGGTGAATTGACCACCTGCACGCACCTGCACCCCATCACCCAAACGCGTCACCGATACCGCGGGTAAAAAGCCCCGCAGATTTTGCAAAACGCGCCACATATCCTGACGGATTTGCAAGGCCAATTTGCGACGTGACATCAACGGCAGTGTCGTTTCTACACAGAGATCAAAGCGCGCCGGCAAGCGCCGCGCCATGATGTATTCACCGTTTATGTCGCTAGTCATCCAAGTCATTTTATAGCGGAATGTTGTCGTGCTTTTTCCACGGGTTTTGCGCCTTTTTGTTGCGCAAAGATGCAAAGGCACGTGCCACCCGTTTGCGTGTTGAACGGGGTTGAATAACCTCGTCCACGAAACCGCGTTCGGCAGCAACAAATGGGTTTGCAAAGCGATCTTCATAATCCGCTGTGTACTGTGCAATTTTATCGGCATCGCCCAAATCCGCACGGTGGATAATTTCAGTCGCGCCTTTGGCACCCATTACCGCGATTTCCGCAGTTGGCCACGCGTAGTTGAAATCACCCCGCAGATGTTTAGAGGACATCACAACATAGGCACCACCGTATGCTTTACGCGTGATTACGGTCACTTTTGGAACGGTTGCTTCACCATAAGCGAACAGCAGTTTTGCACCGTGTTTGATAATCCCATCATATTCCTGTGATTTACCAGGCAAGAAACCAGGAACGTCAATCAATGTCAGGATTGGAATTTCAAACGCATCACAGAAACGCACAAAGCGCGCAGCCTTACGAGCGCTGTCGATGTCCAAGCATCCCGCCAAAACCATTGGTTGGTTGGCAACGACGCCCACTGTTTGTCCCTCTAGGCGCACAAAACCTGTGATGATGTTTTTCGCAAACTCCTCTTGGATTTCGTAAAAGTCACCTTCATCCGCCAATTTTGTGATCAGCTCTTTCATGTCATATGGCGTGTTGGGGTTGTCAGGAACCAATGTATCCAATGACGCCTCAACACGGCCAGGTTCATCAAAGAAAGGGCGCACAGGCGCTTTATCGCGGTTGTTCAGTGGCAGGAAATCAACCAAACGGCGCACTTCGCTTAGCGCTTCAACTTCGTTTTCAAATGCACCATCTGCAACAGATGATTTTTTTGTGTGCGTGGACGCACCGCCCAGCTCTTCTGCCGTGACAACTTCGTTTGTCACTGTTTTAACAACATCAGGACCCGTCACAAACATGTAAGAGCTGTCCTTGACCATAAAGATAAAGTCCGTCATCGCAGGTGAATATACTGCACCACCCGCACATGGGCCCATAATCACAGAAATCTGTGGCACAACGCCAGAGGCCTGAATGTTGCGTTTAAAGACTTCGCCATACCCCGCAAGGCTGTCCACGCCCTCTTGAATACGCGCGCCCCCAGAATCGTTCAAACCAATCACAGGTGCGCCATTTTCGACGGCCATATCCATAATTTTGCAAATCTTTTGCGCATGCGTCGCAGATACGGAACCGCCCAGAACTGTAAAGTCCTGAGAGAACACATAAACCATGCGACCATTGATGGTGCCCCATCCCGTCACAACACCATCGCCAGCAGGGCGTTGATTTTCCATGCCAAAATCGGTGCAGCGGTGTGCAACAAACATGTCAAACTCTTCAAAGCTGCCTTCGTCGAGCAAAAGTTCGATACGCTCACGCGCGGTTAGTTTGCCTTTTGAATGCTGTGCATCAATGCGCTTTTGACCACCGCCCACACGCGCGGCACCACGGCGATCTTCCAGCTCTTGCAAAATATCTTTCATAGCAACCTCTTTTTTCGTTTCAGCCTGCTTACACTGCACCTGCAGCATTACCAAGGCTTTTTCGGCAAATTTGCAAATTTATGTAAATCATTTTTTGCTAATTTGCGAATTTGCAAATATTGTGTTTTCACATGGACAACCCAGAACGAAGGTTCTAGCTGTTTCGTATGGACAATTTTCCAGCCGCGCGTTTCTTTGATCGCACCACACAACCAACAATGCTGACCCTTGTTTTGCTGGCCTCAATCTCGGCGCTGGCGATGAATATTTATTTGCCTAGTCTTCCGCTGATGGCGATAGAGTTTTCGACAACACCTGCTGCGATGGGTTTGTCTGTCGGTGTTTACCTTGGCACCAGCGCTCTTTTCCAAGTGTTTGCTGGCCCCATTTCCGATCGTATGGGTCGGCGCAAAATTGTCCAAGTTTCGTTGATTATCTTTGTGATTGCATCCATCAGTTGCGCCTATGCGCAGAGCTTTGAAACGTTTTTGATGTATCGCGCAATCCAATCTGTTGCCGCGACCTGTATGATAGTCTCGCGCGCGATTGTTCGCGACACAACGGACACTGCCAGCTCTGGATCGCGCATTGCCTATGTCACCATGGGCATGGCCGTTGTTCCAATGTTCAGCCCCGCCTTGGGCGGTTTCATTGACACAAACTTTGGCTGGGAGGGCACATTTTTTGTTTTGGCTGGCCTTGGGTTGATCATGCTGATGCTGAGCTATTTTGATCAGGGTGAAACCGCACCGGTCAGTGATAAATCCATTTTGGGGCAGTTTCAAAATTATCCAATCCTTCTGACGTCAAAACGGTTCTGGGGATATTGCCTTGCTTCGGCATTTGGATCTGGGGCGTTTTTTGTATACCTTGGCGGGGCACCCGCAGTCGGCGCCGAGGTCTATGCCCTTGATCCGCAAAGCGTTGGATTATTTCTGGGCGCACCTGCCTTTGGTTATTTCTTTGGCAACTTTATTGCGGGTCGCTATTCCAAGTCGATTGGGATTGATTTGATGGTCCTTTATGGCCTGGCGCTTGCACTTTTTGGCATGTCCCTATCGTTCGCAATCAGCGCACTGGGATACGGCAGCGCGCTTAGCTTTTTTGGATTTATGACATTTGTCGGCCTTGGTAACGGGATGAGCATTCCAAACGCAACCGCCGGCATGTTAGCAATTAAACCAGAGTTGGCCGGCACTGCATCAGGACTTGGCAGTGCGATGATGATTGGTGGTGGGGCCGCATTATCGGCATTGGCAGGCCCCGTATTGCACATGGGTTCAGGGGACCTTGCCTTAATCGCGCTTATGTGGCTGTCCGTTTTTATTGGTATTTTACTGATCCTGCTGGTGATAAAACGCAACCAAACACTAACAGCGGATTAAGTTTGCAAACTTTGCTGACATTGGTTTGCAAATCGTGCAAACTGCGAACATGGCAAATCGAAAACTATATTCGGGCGCAAAATTGCGTGACATGCGGCAACGCTTAGGGTTAACGCAAAAGGATTTTGCATCCAAACTTGGCGTATCTCTTCCGTATCTGAACCAGATGGAAAATAACAACCGCCCACTGTCTGGCACCGTTATTCTGGCATTGGCGCAAGAGTTCGGTTTTGATGTTACCGAACTTTCATCAAGCGAGAACGAACGCCTGTTTTCGGATATGAGAGAAGCCTTTAGCGATCCAATTTTTGGCGACACGCCACCGCAATTAGCCGATATGCGATTAACCGCATCAAATGCACCGTCGATTGCACGTGCATTTCTGGATTTGCACC
This sequence comes from Paracoccaceae bacterium, assembly GCA_017852835.1. Classification (GTDB taxonomy): domain Bacteria; phylum Pseudomonadota; class Alphaproteobacteria; order Rhodobacterales; family Rhodobacteraceae; genus HIMB11. The sequence goes on along the minus strand of JAFMKS010000007.1, from coordinate 49,324 downwards.
GCGCCTATCGACAGACACAGGAACGCCTTGCATCACTTGATGAGGCCCTGGGGCGCGACGATGCACGCCTTCAACCTAGCCCATGGGAAGAGGTGCGCGATTTCTTTCACTACTGCGACAATTACATTGACGCCGTTGATCGTGTAGCAGAAGGATTTGCCAAAGGACGCCAAAGCCCAGATTGGATACATGATAAAGCCATCAAAACGCTTCATGAGCTTGGGATATCCGTGCAAAATGGCGATCAAGACGCAATACGCATTTATGATCCAAACACCAAAATATTAACCATCAGCAATCGCATTTCAACAGAAACAGCGCGGTTTCAAATCCTTTTACAGCTGGCCTTGATAAGTCATGAGAAACTCTTGGAAGCCACGCTTGATCTTGCACGCTTCCAAAGCCCAGAAGCACGCGCAATCGCCAAGATCGGTTTGGCCAATTATTTCGCGGGCGCAGCCCTGATGCCATATAAAGAATTTTTGGAAACGGCGCGCATGGAACGCCACGATCTAGAGCGTTTGTCGAGCCACTTTGGTGTCTCGATAGAACAAGTGGCCCATCGCTTGTCCACGTTGCAACGACCTGGAAAAAATGGCATTCCATTCTTCTTCGTCCGCGTGGATCAGGCAGGCACCATCACAAAACGCCATTCTGCGACACGGCTTCAATTTGCGCGTTTTGGGGGGGCATGCCCACTTTGGAATGTGCACCGTGCCTTCGAAACACCTGGGCAGTTTTTGCGACAACTTGCCGAAACACCCGATGGCATTCGATACCTATCCATTGCACGGGACGTAACCAAAGGGGGCGGTTCGTTCAATGCGCCTTTGCGCAGGTTCGCAATCGCCTTGGGGTGCGAGATAAAACACGCCGAACAGTTAGTTTATGCAGACGGCCTTGATATGGCAAGACCAGATGCATTTGAACCCATCGGCATTTCCTGTCGATTGTGTGAACGCAGATCCTGCCATCAACGCTCTGTCCCCCCGTTAGAGCGACAGTTGATCATTGATGAGAATGAGCGTGCTATGCTTCCCTATCGGGTTCGTTAAGCTGCGCTTCGTCGTTCAAAATCGCATCCAATAGATTAATCGCATCACCCAGTTGCTCGATGGACTTCTGGCAACGCTGCAATTCGCAACGCATATCACTGCGCTGCTCCATAAGCAGTTTTCGCGCCTGGACCAAACGTTCCAAATAGCTGACTTCGTCAGCAACACAATGACGCTCTGCATGCGCAGAGAGCCGATAAACATTGGATTGTTCAACCTGTAGCACTCTTTCAAAGTCCCAAAGTTGACATACTGTAAGCACACTAACAAAATCAGACTGGAACGTTTAGAGAACAATTTTGCAAACGCGGCATTTTATAAATGCAACATGGAAAACCTGACCAAATCAGCGAAAAATGCGGGGTTTTGATGGCCCAAACCCCCCCTAAAGGGGATACACGTTTTGTTTTTTAGCGTTGGTATGATTCCCAATTTGGGTGAATCCACGGTTCTTGGTTCGATGCAGGCAGTGGTGGACGCCCCAAAATGTGGTCTGATGCCTTTTCGCCCACCATAATCGACGGACCATTCAAATTGCCGTTAGTGATTTGTGGAAAAATACTGCTATCTGCGACACGCAGGCCAGAAACCCCAATCACACGACATTCAGGGTCAACCACGGCCATTGTATCAGTCGCGTCACCCATTTTACAGGTACCACAGGGGTGATAGGCGCTTTCCACATGATCCTTGATAAACGCATTTAACGCGTCATCGCTTTGGACATCTGCGCCTGGTTGAATTTCATGACACACGAATGGAGCAAATGCCTCTTGCGCGAAAATTTCGCGGGTTAAACGGATGCACCTGCGGAAATCTTCCCAGTCTTTTTCATGGGACATGTAATTGAACAAAATTTTCGGGGCCTCTGCGGGATCTGATGATCGCAGGGTTACACTCCCGCGTGATGGGCTTCGCATGGGACCAACGTGCGCCTGAAACCCGTGTCCCTCGGCCGCGGCTTGTCCATCATATCGCACAGCTATCGGTAGGAAATGATATTGAATGTCTGGGTATTCGACACCTGCGCGTGATCTTATGAAGGCAGCACTTTCAAATTGGTTTGACGCACCTGGGCCAGATTTATTCAGCAACCACTGCAGGCCGACCCAAGCCTTGCCAAGTAGGTTCCAATATTTGTAGAGCGACACAGGCTGGCTGGCCGCCATTTGAATATATAGCTCCAAATGGTCCTGAAGATTTTGCCCAACCCCTTTGCGATCGGCCACAACAGGTATGTCGTGCGCTTGCAGATGATCTGCATCACCAATGCCCGACAGCATCAAGAGTTTGGGTGAATTAATCGCCGAGGCCGCAATAATCACTTCCACATTGGCAGAAATGACTTGGCTCGCACCCTTAATGCGGGCACGGACCCCATGTGCTTGACCCTCTGTGATTTCAATTTTTTCCGCCAGTCCTTTGATCAACTTCACGCGGCCTGTTTTCAGAGCTGGGCGCAGATAAGCCTTGGCCGCGGACCATCGTTCCCCGTGGTGGATGGTCTGCTCCATAGGGCCAAAGCCCTCTTGCTTTTGCCCGTTATAATCTGCGGTTGCTTCGTACCCCGCTTGTACACCCGCCTCGACAAAGGCTGTAACCAACGGATTGTCACGCTTGCCCCGTGTCACATGCAGTGGGCCGTTTTCCCCACGCCATTCGGGATCACCGCCATGTCCCGCAGATGTCCAGCTTTCTTGGCGCAAATAATAGGGAAGCACATCGGCATAAGACCAACCATGCGCACCCATTTCCGACCACGTATCAAAATCGCGCGCATGCCCGCGCACGTAGACCATGCCATTAATACTGGATGATCCACCAATCACCTTACCCCTTGGGCAGGCCAACTGGCGCCCCCCCAAATAGGGTTCTGGCTCGGACCAATACCCCCAATCATACCGCGACATATTCATTGGATAACTTAAGGCACCCGGCATTTGAATTAGGGGGCCTGCATCACTGCCACCGAATTCAATTACGATCACACTGTGGCCCGCCTCGCTTAACCGATAGGCCATAGCACATCCGGCGCTTCCCGCACCGACGATCACGTAATCTGCTTGCATGCTTTCCTCCTGGGTACATTGGAGCCACGGGGTGGGTGGGTGGGCGGCGGTCCAATGGACCTAGAATGGCGCCTCAACATCTCCCATACGGACAAAAACAGATTTCATTTGCGAATAATGCTCCACCGCTGCTTTTGAATTTTCACGGCCTACACCTGACAACTTGGCTCCGCCAAAAGGCGCCTCAACAGGGGCATCGTTGTAGGAATTGATAAAACAGCTCCCCGCCTCCAATTCAGCAATAACACGATGTGCGCGTGACAAATCATTTGTGAACACACCTGCGGACAAGCCAAACTCAGTATCGTTTGCCCGCGCGATGACATCTGTTTCATCCGTAAAATCCAACACCGCCATCACGGGACCAAAGATTTCTTCGCGTGCAATGGTCATGTCATCACGCACGTCTGCAAAGACCGTCGGTTCAAGGTAAAATCCGTCGCGATCCAAACGTCCCCCGCCACAAATCAGGCGCGCGCCTTCGGATTTTCCGATCTCAATATAATCTTGCACAATCTTCATCTGACGTTCACTGACCATTGGCCCGAAATTTGTGGCCTCATCCAGCGGATCACCAATGATCGCTTCGCGCAAACGCGCGCTTAATCGCTCTAGGAATTTGTCTTTGATCGCCTCATGCACAAAAACACGTGTCCCGTTTGAACAAACCTGCCCTGAGGAATAGAAATTCCCCAAAATCGCCCCGCCCACTGCGTTTTCAATATCTGCATCATCAAAAATGATCAGCGGAGATTTCCCGCCTAATTCCATAGTCACATGCTTGATACCCTCAGCCGCGGCTGCGTAAACCTTGCGACCTGTGGGGACGGACCCTGTTAAGGATACTTTGTCCACGCGGGTATCGCCGACCAATTTCGCACCAACGTCCCCCAAGCCTTGGATCACGTTGTATAGACCTTTGGGCAACCCCGCCTCGATCAAGATTTCCGCAACCTTTAGAGCACAGAGTGGTGTTGTCTCTGATGGTTTAAAGATCATGGCGTTTCCGCATGCGAGCGCAGGCGCACCCTTCCAGCACGAAATTTGTGTCGGGTAGTTCCATGCCCCAATCCCAACGCAGAGCCCCAATGGCTCGCGGATTGTATAGGCCCAGTTTTCGCCCATAGGGATGTGTTCACCTGTCAGCGACCCAGCCAATCCGCCAAAATATTCTAAAGCATCTGCAGCACTAGTGGCATCCACATATAGCGTTTCTGATAATGGTTTGCCCGTGTCATATGTCTCTAAAATAGACAGATCACGGTTGCGCGCGCGAAGGATATCAGCGGCACGGCGCAAGATGCGACCACGTTCCGTTCCCGAGGTTGTTGCCCATTCTTTTTGCGCGTGCTTCGCTGATGTGATCGCCTGTTCAATCACAGCCTCTGTCGCCCCATAGACACGTCCGATAATTTCACCTGTAGCGGGATAAACAATATCGATGGGCGTCCCATTCGTATCTTCGACATATTCACCATTGATAAAGTGACTTGCGACGGGTTGAATTTGCATTTCGTCTTTCCTTTTGCATTGCGCACTTTGGGCCAGTTGACATCCCACATGCTGACGAGGCTGCCCCGCTATTGCCACAACAAAACCGACACTGCCACGACGCTCATTCACAATTTAGCTGTTCCGCGCAGAACGGACACAATCGTGAAATCACGCCTTTGTTGATAATGTTCGAACAATATGATTTAAAAGTAAAATCATTTTTTAAATGATCATTTAATTATTATATGAATATTTAAATTTTGCTATTGTTATTTAAATTATGATAACATGAACCCATGACTAGAAAAAAAATCCGCGATATCAGGCATGAAGAGTTCATAGTTGCAGCACTTGAAGCAACACACAAACGGGGATTTCACGCCGTCACGATGTCCGAAATCGCGGCCGAAATTGGCGCAACGGCGGCCAGCATCAATTACTATTTCGGATCCAAGGACCAACTGATGTTTGAAACGATGCGACACTTGCTGCGCATTTTGGGGGCGACGCACAAACAATATCTGGACGTCGCACTGGATCCCAAGGATCGACTACATGCGATTTTTGATGCACATTTTGACCCCAGATTTTTCACACCTCAACATTGCAGTTTTTGGGTGCAATTCTGGTCTGCAGCTCCCTACTCTGCGCATCTAGAGCGGTTACATCGGATCAACCAATCGAGGGTAAAATCACATTTCCGCGCGGAACTTGCCCCTCTGGTTCCTGCCCCATTCCGCGAAACCATGCGCCGCATTTTGCAGTCATATTTGGATGGTGTTTGGCTAAGCGTTGCGCAAGCAGATCGGGACATTGACCCCCGCCACGCACGACAAGAGGCACGCTCCCTTATTGAATTGGTGCTGTCCGGCAAAGTTGGAGGTTCAAACTAGGGATTAATCTGGGTCAGGATCTGCCTGACCCACGCCGCGGAACACATACTTAAACGGAAACGCCCAAAGCACGCCAAGTGAGACATAGACAAGCACTTCGACCAAGATCGAAGGTCTGTCAAACAAGGCAATCACATTCACTGCCACGACGATATACAGCGGTAATCCCACCAATAGGATCAACAAAGATAATCTGCGACGTGATTTGTAACTTAGCATGTTTAGTCCTGAAATGGATCGGTGACCAAAATCGTGTCTTCACGCTTGGGTGAAGTAGAGAGTAGCGCGACAGGGCATTCAATCAACTCTTCAATGCGTTTCACGTATTTGATCGCATTCGCAGGTAAATCGTTCCAGCTTTTGGCGCCCTCGGTGCTTTCGCTCCAACCTTGCATTTCTTCGTAAATCGGGGTGCAGCGTGCTTGTTGGTCGGCAGCGGTGGGTAGATACTCCAACCGTTCCCCGTCCAATTCGTATCCGACACAAATTTTTAGGGTTTCAAATCCGTCCAGAACATCCAATTTGGTCAATGAAATTCCTGTAACACCCGATGTTGCACAGGTTTGACGGACCAAAACCGCATCAAACCAACCACAACGACGTTTACGCCCCGTCGTGGTTCCAAATTCATGGCCGCGTTCACCCAAACGCTGACCATCAGCATCAAATAATTCTGTCGGGAAGGGCCCCTCGCCTACGCGGGTTGTGTAGGCCTTAACGATCCCAAGTACGAAATCAATTGAGTTTGGCCCAATGCCTGTCCCGGCCGAGGCCTGACCTGCCAAAACATTGGACGAGGTCACAAACGGGTAAGTACCAAAATCAATATCCAAAAGTGCGCCTTGCGCCCCTTCGAACAGAATACGTTTTCCGGCTTTGCGTTTTTCGTTCAGCACTTTCCAAACAGGCGCTGCGTATTTCAAAATTTCCGGTGCAATTTCCTGCAGCTTTGCGATCAAACCCGCACGGTCCACTTCTTCCATGCCCAAGCCACGGCGCAATGTGTTGTGGTGCAGCAGCAGGCGATCAACACGCGCCTCAAGCGTTGCGGGATCTGCCAAATCCGCCACACGAATAGCACGACGGCCAACTTTATCTTCATAAGCTGGGCCAATGCCACGGCCTGTTGTTCCGATTTTTGCAACGCTAATCTGGGCCTCTCGTGCGCGATCCAATTCGCCATGAACGGGCAGGATTAGCGGCGTATTTTCCGCAATCATCAATGTCGCTGGGCTGATTTCAACGCCCTGGGCACGCACTGTTTCAATCTCTTTGACCAAATGCCATGGATCCAAAACAACGCCATTCCCAATGACCGACAATTTGCCGCCACGGACAACCCCACTGGGCAACGCATGCAGTTTATAGGTCACGCCATCAACAACCAATGTGTGGCCCGCATTATGGCCCCCTTGGAAACGCGCGATCACATCTGCGCGCTCACTTAGCCAATCAACAATTTTGCCCTTGCCTTCATCGCCCCACTGAGCACCCACAACCACAACGTTTGCCATGTCTCGCCTTTCTCATGCGCTATCAAACCCGCGCTGATATACAGAGGGAATCTGTTCATGGAAACCACGAAATTGCCGCAGGTGGCAAAAGTCATATGATTCACTTCGCACTTCTGGCACATTCTCCCCTTGCTCATGGGGCAAAACATGACTATCTACGCCTGCAAGTCGAAAACCTGCGGGGTAGAATGGAAAACGTCGTACTCACCATCCATCTGTTGCTAGCCTTGGGGCTGGTAGGAATTGTTTTGCTTCAGCGTTCAGAGGGCGGTGGCCTTGGAATGGGCAGTGGTGGGGACAACGTTATGTCAAGCCGTGGTGCAGCCACCGCAATGTCTAAGGCGACATGGATCTTGGCGATTGCGTTCATCATTACGTCGATCACACTGACGATCATTGCCGCACAGAATTCATCCGACGGATCCGTATTGGACCGTTTGGGCGTTGCCCCTGCGGAACAAGAAGGTGGTGTACCTGACCTGAACGTAGATGAATTATTGCCGCCCAGCAGCGATGGAACGGCCCCACTTCTACCGAGTGCTGATTAATACTATCCCTTGGGGGTAGGAATATAACCGCAACATAATGTTGCGGTTCGCTTGCAAAATTTTGCGAATCCTTTATATCTTAAGACCCGTGGTACATGGCACACTTTGCGCCTATGGGACCGATTCATGATGGCATCCATGCCCAACACTACGGGAGAGTTTCAATATATGGCGCGTTTTGTTTTTATCACTGGTGGTGTGGTGTCTTCGCTTGGAAAGGGCCTTGCCTCTGCGGCCCTTGGTGCATTGTTACAAGCGCGTGGGTATAGCGTACGTCTTCGCAAATTGGACCCCTATCTAAACGTTGATCCAGGAACGATGAGCCCGTTTGAACACGGCGAAGTTTTCGTAACCGACGATGGCGCGGAAACAGATTTGGACCTTGGCCACTATGAGCGCTTCACAGGAGTAGCCGCGCGTAACACCGACTCGATCTCATCCGGGCGTATCTATTCCAACGTATTGGAAAAGGAACGTCGTGGTGATTATTTGGGAAAAACCATTCAGGTGATCCCACACGTTACGAATGAGATCAAAGACTTCATCTCAATAGGTGAAGACGAAGTGGATTTCATGTTATGTGAAATCGGCGGCACAGTTGGTGACATCGAAGGATTGCCATTTTTCGAAGCGATCCGCCAGTTTTCACAAGATAAACCGCGCGGTCAGTGTATTTTCATGCACCTTACCCTGTTGCCGTTTATCAACGCATCAGGCGAGTTGAAAACAAAACCAACACAGCACTCGGTCAAAGAACTCCGATCAATCGGCTTGGCACCAGATATTCTGGTTTGTCGTTCGGAGGGACCAATTCCTGAAAAAGAACGCGAAAAATTGGCGCTATTCTGTAATGTGCGCAAAGACAGCGTGATTGCAGCGCAGGACCTGAAATCTATTTACGAGGCGCCGCTGGCCTATCACCGTGAAGGTTTAGATCAGGCCGTCTTGGACGCCTTTGGTATTGCCCCTGCCCCAAAACCTGATTTGGTGCGCTGGAACGACGTGGCAGACCGCATTTACAACCCAGAGGGTGAAGTCAAAGTTGCCATTGTTGGGAAATATACACAGCTTGAGGATGCGTATAAATCCATTGCCGAGGCCTTGACGCACGGCGGCATGGCAAACCGTGTGAAGGTGAATGTGGAATGGGTAGATGCAGAGATTTTCGATAAAGAAGATCCAGCACCCTACCTGCAAGGGTTCCATGCGATTTTGGTACCAGGCGGATTTGGCGAACGCGGCACCGAAGGCAAAATCAAAGCTGCTACATTTGCGCGCGAACATAAAATTCCATACCTTGGGATTTGTTTGGGCATGCAGATGGCCGTGATCGAAGCGGCGCGGAATGTTGCGGGGCTAAAAGATGCGGGATCAGAAGAATTTGATCACGAAGCGGGCGAAAAACGGTTTGAACCTGTGGTTTACCATCTGAAAGAATGGGTCCAAGGAAATCGCACAGTGGCCCGCAAGGTCACCGATGATAAAGGCGGCACAATGCGTTTGGGTGCCTACTCCGCGTCATTGGGCGAAGGAACAAAGGTTGCAGAGGTCTATGGCACAACCTCAATCGAGGAACGCCATCGCCACAGATACGAAGTTGACATCCGCTACCGTGAACAGTTGGAAAAAGCAGGCCTGAAATTTTCAGGCATGTCCCCAGATGGTCGCCTGCCAGAAATTGTTGAATGGGAAGATCATCCTTGGTTCATTGGCGTTCAGTTCCATCCAGAGCTGAAATCCAAACCATTTGAACCACATCCCTTATTCGCGGATTTTGTCCGCGCTGCCAAAGATACCAGCCGACTTGTTTAATGCGCTAATCGCTGGCACATCTTAGGGATGCTGTCCTATCAACATATCTTTCACGCGGGCAATTTGGCCGATGTGCAAAAACATGCGGCCCTTGCGTGGGTGTTGGCCTATTTAACAGTCAAGGATAAACCGATCAGCTACATCGAAACGCATTCGGGGCGCGCGCTTTATGATCTTGCCTCTGATGCGGCGCAAAAAACGGGCGAGGCTGCGAAGGGTATCGAAAATGAACTGATCCAAGCGGGATTGGGATCGGATCATCCCTATTTGCGCGCGTTGAATAGGGTGCGCGACGCATTTGGACCGCGCCATTACCCAGGTTCACCCTGGATCGGAGGCGATTTACTGCGAAACACGGATCATATGCATTTGGCAGAACTGCACCCGCAAGAAGCCAGCGCCCTACGGGACGCGATAGGCAAGAAGGCCAAAGTGTACCAACAAGACGGCTATCAACTTGCGCAAAGTTTGTGCCCCCCGACCCCTCGACGTGGACTGCTGTTGATTGACCCGAGCTACGAAATCAAAAGTGATTATGCCACGATCCCGCCGCTGATCGCGAAACTGCACAAAAAGTGGAACGTGGGGATTATCATGCTGTGGTACCCTGTTTTAACCTCTGGGGTGCATGACCCCATGTTAACAGCATTGATCAAAAATCATCCTGATGGGCTGCGTGCCGAGGTGACTTTTCCACCTGCGCGTGAAGGGCACAGAATGGTGGGTTCTGGACTTTTCATTGTGAACCCCCCATTTGGTTTATCAGATGAGTTGAACCGTATTGCTGATATCTTCGGCAAACTGACTTGAAAGGAAACGCAATGCCAAAGGGATATTGGATTGGCCACGTCACTGTCGAGGACCCCGTGGTGTACGAAGAATATAGAAAAGCAAACGCAGTAGCGTTTGAAAAATTTGGGGCGCGGTTTTTGGTGCGCGGCGGCGAACAAACCGTGGAAGAAGGTACCGTGCGTCCCCGCACTGTCGTCCTAGAGTTTGACGATATCCAAACAGCGCGCGCTTGTTACGAAAGCCCCGAGTATCGCGCGGCATTCGAAATCCGCGCCAAGGTTTCTGCAGGCGATATGGTCATTGTCGAAGGGTATGGCGGCGAATGATTGGTGATTTTTTAAACCGTCTACTTTCGCCCGCACCAGAACCACTCAGTGATACGGACGCGCGTTTGGCGATCGCCGCCCTACTGGTGCGCGTGGCCCGATCCGATGGAGATTATGCAAGTGTCGAGATTGCCAACATTGATCGCGTCCTGGCGACACGCTACGCCCTTGCCGATGCTGATGCAGACGCATTACGCAAAGAAGGCGAATCTTTAGAGGCCGAAGCGCCCGACACCGTGCGTTTCACCCGCGCGATCAAAGAATGCGTGGCTTATGAAGAGCGTCTGGCAGTAATTGAAGCGCTGTGGAAAATTGCGCTTGCCGACGGAGAGCGGAATGCAGAAGAAGATGCATTGATCCGACTGGTTGCAAGTCTGCTGGGCATTACAGACGTGGACAGCGCCAAAGCGCGTCAAAAGGTTGACTGATTTGATTGCAGGCCTGCCGATGTATGATCGCCCCGAATTACGGGACGCGCATAATCGGCTTTGGGCCGCACTTCGTGCGAATTTGGGATTTGGTCCAGAAAGTCTGAGCAGCCCCACTGACATGGCATCGTTTTGGCAATCTGATGATTTGCTATTTGGGCAGACATGCGGCATGCCCTATCGCACATTCCTTCATGATCGCGTACAGTTGGTGGGCACACCCGATTATGGATTAGAGGGATGTCCCCCAGGGTATTATCGAAGCGCCGTGATCGTCCATGCGGATAGCGAAATAGGCGAATTTGGTGACCTGGCCGAAAAACGAATCGCGTATAATGAAGCCTTATCGCAATCAGGTTGGGCCGCGATCATCGCCGAAATGGAATACGCAGACATGCGCCCAAGCAGCGGGTTGCAAACACATGCCCATATCAATTCGGCGCAGGCTGTTTCGAAAAAACTGGCTGATTTTGCCGCCATTGATGCGCATACTTGGGCGCTTATGTGCAGATATCAAACCGATCTCACCCGCAGTTTGCGCGTTGTCCACTGGACATCCCCAACCCCAGCTTTGCCGTATATTTGTGCAACGCGTTTTGATGCGCAGGCTATTTTTCATGCAGTGCAAAATGCCCTGAACGCATTGCCACTCTCAGACTTTGAAACCCTTGGGATACGCAGTATTATCAAAATCGCGAAACAGGACTATCTTGCCGTGCTTACCTCAAGTTCGCCTTGCAATTTATTTGAACACCCCTAATGATCCTGGAATTATTTCGCAACCGTTGTTGGTGTATGGGTGTTGTTGCGCGGAATATCCTGTCCTAAGATTTGATCAAATATACAATAGAGAATCACGTGAACCCGCCTACCCCTGTCATTCAAATTACAAATTTGCACAAAGCCTATGGTGATCTAAAGGTTTTGAAAGGCGTCGATGTCTCGGCCCATCGCGGCGATGTGATTTCCCTAATTGGTTCATCAGGCTCTGGCAAATCGACGTTGCTGCGGTGTTGCAACCTGTTGGAAGACAGCCAAGAGGGCGAGATTTCATTCAAGGGTGAACCTGTAAAATGGACATCAGGATCGGCACGACGTCCCGCAGATCAAAAGCAAATCACACGGATTCGCACAAACCTGTCCATGGTGTTCCAACAATTCAATCTGTGGTCACATATGACAATTTTGGAAAATGTGATGGAAGCCCCTGTCAGCGTTCTAAAGCGCGAAAAGGGGGAAGTTGAGGCCTCGGCGCGAAAGTATTTGGCCCAAGTTGGCATCGGCGACAAATGTGATGTCTATCCTGCCCAGCTGTCAGGTGGACAGCAACAGCGCGCCGCCATCGCACGTGCATTGTGTATGGAGCCAGAGGCACTGTTGTTTGATGAACCGACATCAGCACTTGATCCTGAATTGGAACAAGAGGTGATCCGTGTTATCAAAGGATTGGCCGACGAAGGGCGCACAATGATGATCGTAACGCACGATATGAATATGGCCCGGGATGTATCAGATCACGTTATCTTTTTGCATCAGGGCCGCATCGAAGAAGAAGGAAATCCAAAAGAACTGTTTGGTGCGCCTGAATCAGAACGCCTGAAAGAGTTCTTGGGGTCAATTGATTAAACTCAAACAAACTGGGAGACAGAAAATGAAAGCAATCGTTTTGGGTACGACCGCGCTGGTCCTAAGCGCAACATTTGCAATGGCGGCGGGCCACTCGGTCGTTCGCATGGGAACCGAGGGCGCCTACCCTCCCTACAACTTCATTGACGATAATGGTGAAGTTGCAGGCTTTGAACGCGAATTGGGCGACGAATTGTGCGCACGCGCAGAGTTGAAGTGCGAGTGGGTCACAAACGAATGGGACAGCATCATTCCAAACCTGCTATCAGGTAACTATGATACAATCATCGCAGGTATGTCAGTAACTGCAGAGCGTATGGAAGTAATTGATTTCTCTGAGCAATACACATTGCCAGATGCATCAGCCTACGCAACATTGTCAGGCTTCTCGGGTGATTTATCTGGCGCCGTTGTCGCCGCACAATCAAGCACAATCCAAGCATCATACATCGCGTCAAGCGGTGCGACATTGCTTGAATTCGCAACACCAGAAGAAACAATCGCAGCCGTGCGTTCAGGCGAAGCAGACGCGGTTTTGGCGGACAAAGCGTACTTGGAGCCAATCGTCGTTGAAAGCAGCGACATGTCCTTCTCAGGTGATGATGTCTACATCGGCGGCGGCATCGGCATGGGCTTCCGCAAATCTGATGCGGAACTGCGTGAAAAGTTCTCAGCAGCGATCCGTGAAATGAAAGCGGATGGTACATTGAACGTTCTGATTGGCGAATGGTTGCCAACATCAGGCCAGTTCTAATCACAACACGTTTTTGCGGCACGCGATCGGCGTGCCGCAATTTTATTTGATCCACAATATGTTCGAATTTTGCACCGATCCTGACAGCCTAGGCCAATTCCAATGGATGTTGTGTTACCTCACAACACCAAAACACATGGGATTTTATTGGTCCTTTTTGACGGTGCTTTTATTACTTGGAATTACGGCACCATGTGCCTTGGGATTTGGATTTGTGGGTGCCACGGCCGCACGCTCAAAAATTCTCTTGTTCAGTCTGTTTGGTCGCGCCTATATCTCCATCGTGCGTGGTGTCCCTGATATTGCGTTTTTTATGTTCTTCGTCATCGCGTTGGACCAATTTCTGGAATGGTCACGTCATAAAATATTCTGCCCAGATTGGAGTGAACCGATCAGACAAGGGAATGATTTCGTGGTGTGTCAGGCCGCAAAACTCCCCCTGAGCAGCGCTCCGCAATGGATACATGAAACCTATGGATTTGCGCTTGCGGTCTTTACCTTTGCAATTGTGTTTGGGGCGTTTTCAGCCAATGTTTTGTTTGGCGCCATGCGTGCCGTGCCCTATGCGCAACAGGAAACAGCATATGCCTACGGTATGACATCATCGCAGGTGTTTTGGCGTATCACAGTGCCACAAATGTGGGTCTATGCGCTTCCTGGACTTGGGAATTTATGGATGGTCTTGATCAAGGCCACGCCGCTTTTGTTCCTTTTGGGGGTTGAGGATATTGTATATTGGGCGCGCGAACTGGGTGGGTCCAAAACCGCACGCTTTACCGATTATCCGCATCCCGATTGGCGCATGTGGTATTTCCTCGCCCTATTGGTATTTTACCTGATGTTCACAAAGGTGTCTGAAGTCGTATTAGACCGACTTATGAAACGTTTGACACATGGACAGGCGACAGCCGCAGGCGAAGCGCAGCGGAGGGCCGAAGTATGAGTTGTTGGGACATCATCGCAGATTATGGCCTGCGTTCCATTGGAATTGGGGAACGTTTATTGCCGCGCAATGAATTCACGCTCTGCCACCAATTTACGCTGATCGGATCGGGCATGATCTGGAACATTTATTTTGGTGTGCTGGCCCTGCTTTCTGGATTTTTCTTTGCGACGTTTCTTGCGCTTGGTAAGATGTCCACCAATCCAATCTTTCGACGCAGTGCTGAATGGACGATATTCATCTTTCGCGGCTCCCCACTCTTTATCCAGTTCTTCTTCGCCTATTTCCTATTCCTGTCTCTGAAACAAAGTTTCCCAGTATTTGGACCGTTCACCTCGGCATGGATTGGTGCGCTTGTTGTCCTATTTCTCAATACATCTGCCTACACGGGCGAAATTTTTTATGGTGCGCTTCAATCCATTCCCAAGAGCGATATTGAGGCCGCCGATGCCTATGGCCTGACGGGATGGAAACGGTTTCGACGGATCACTTGGCCAACGATGCTGCGGCTGGCCTGGCCTGCCTATACCAATGAAGCTATCTTTTTGTTTCACGCGACAACACTGGTGTTTTTTTCAGGCTTTCCCACAACACGTCAACGCGGTGATGCGCTTTATTACGCAAACTATTTTGCGGACAAAACTTTCAATCCCTTTGTCCCTTATCCGATTTTAGCGGGATATTTTATTGTCCTGACATTGATCGTGATTGGCCTCTATGGCCTTGTTAATAAACGATTGAACCGCCATTTGCCCACCTCAGATCGTGGCAAAATTACACTGCGGATGAATATCATCCGTTAAGCAAACTAAAAAATTTCACCTCTCTACTAGACAAAAGACAATGGTGGTGAAATAATTTGATCAAATTTTTGAATGAGGCTCTCATGGATTTGAACCAATTCCGGACGTTCAGGGTTGCAACATGCGACCTGAATGGTCAGATGCGGGGAAAACGTCTACCCATCTCCGATTATGACACTGTTGATAAAGGGGCGATCAAACTGCCCTTGTCTGCCCTAAACCTGGACGTTTGGGGATCGGACATCAAAAACAGCCCACTCGTGTTTGAAACAGGGGATGCGGACGGAATTCTTCTGCCAACGGACCGCGGACCGGTTCCAATGCCTTGGCTGGACGTGCCGACATTCTTTGTCCCCATGTGGACGTATGAGGTTGATCGCACACCTTTTGCGGGGGATCCCCGTCACGCACTCGCACGGGTATTGGACCGCTATGCCACCCGCGGTTGGCAGGTTGTGGCAGCAACCGAATTAGAATTTTATTTGGTTGACGATAGTCACGAAAACCTAAGCCCACCCATCAATCCGCAAAGTGGGCGTCCCCTTGTCGGACGGGCCTATATGTCACTTCGCCAGTTGGACAGTTTTGATGCCTATTTTTCGGAACTTTACGATGCCTGCGAACTTATGGGGATCGATGCACAAACCGCCATTTCCGAGGCAGGCTTGGGCCAATTCGAAGTGAACCTGACACATTCCGATGCAATGCGCGCAGCCGATGACACTTGGCTATTCAAATCGCTTGTTCGGGGACTTGCGCGAAAACACAGAATGGCAGCGACCTTTATGGCCAAACCCTTTGCCCAAGAGGCTGGAAATGGAATGCATGTGCATTTCTCAGTCTTGGATGAAGAGGGGAACAACATATTTGACAATGGCGGAGCCGATGGGACCGCAATGCTGCGCCATGCTGTTGCAGGGTGCCTTGAGGCGATGGCCGCATCCACCTTGGTCTTTGCCCCACATGGCAATAGTTACGAACGTCTGGTGCCCGACACGCACGCTCCGACAGGCGCAAGCTGGGCTTATGAAAATCGCACTTCGGCCCTTCGTATTCCAGAAAGCCATCCAAAAGCACGACGTATCGAACACCGTGTTGCAGGTGGGGATATCAATCCATACCTAGTCCTGTCTGTGATCCTAGGAGCGGCATTTGCAGGTATTGAAGATGAGATGGTTCCACCTGATCCGATCACAGGAAACGCCTATGATCTGGATTTACCCCAACTTGCCCCAACGTGGCAGGATGCAATTGACGCATTCGAAAGCGATCCGCTGATCGCACGCATTTTGCCTCAGGCATTGATCGAAAACCTGTGCCTGACAAAACAACAAGAGCTGTCGCTCTTGGCAGAAATCGATGTGTCCGAACATTGGAAATCATATTTAGAAACCGTATGATACCCTGAATTAAAGTAGGTTTAAGATGATGAAAATTGGCATTCTTGCCACTGGCCATTCACCGGATGCCCTTATCAATGATTTGGGCGATTATGATGCCCTGTTCAAAAAATTGCTTGGGTCATATGATTTTGAATTCGAAACATACGCCGTCGTAGATGGCGTTTTTCCTAATGGGCCAGAGGCGGCCGATGGCTGGTTAATTACGGGGTCAAAACATGGCGCGTATGAACCCCACGATTGGATCCCCCCCTTAGAGGATTTGATCCGCAAAATTCGTCACGACAAACGCCCATTGGTCGGCATTTGCTTTGGACATCAGATCATCGCACAGGCCCTTGGTGGCCGCGTCGAAAAATTCAAAGGCGGTTGGAGTGTTGGCCTGACGGATTATGAAATCGATGGTCAAACTTATTCCCTAAACGCCTGGCATCAGGATCAAGTTGTTGCGCTTCCAGAAGACGCGCAGGTGATTGGGCAATCCGATTTTTGCGCGAACGCTGTTCTAAGCTACGGCGATCACATTTTAACATTTCAACCCCATCCTGAATTTGACGCCTCTTTTACCAAGGGTTTGATTGATCACCGTGGTCAGGGTGTAGTTCCAGATGATCTGCTAAACTCAGCAAAATCGCGACTGCAAGAGCAGGCTGCACAACCCGAAATGGCCGACAAAATTGCGCGTCATTTCCAACAAGAAAAGAGGACGTAATGTCCAATGACCTTGAAACCCTTATATCTTCACTCCCTCAGCACGCCCAAGACTATCTAACGGGGCGAAAACTCGACGAAGTTGAGTGCGTCATCGCCGATTTGCCGGGCATCGCGCGCGGCAAGGCCGTGCCTGCGGCGAAATACGCCCGCCAAGGTTCGTTTCATTTGCCAGATTCGATATTTTACCAAACGATCACAGGCGATTGGGGCGAAGCCGCAGGTGCAGAGGGGTTTATTGAGCGGGATATGATTATGCGGCCCGATCATTCCACGACATCAGCGGCACCATGGACGGGGGATTGGACGCTTCAGGTCATTCACGATGCCTTTGATCGCAAAGGGGAACCCGTTCCCTTTGCCCCCCGCAACGTTTTGAAACGTGTTGTTGAGCTCTATCAAAAAAAGGGATGGATGCCTGTTGTTGCGCCAGAAATGGAATTCTTTTTGGTTGCTCGCAACATCGATCCAGCGAAATCAATCCAACCCATGATGGGACGTTCGGGCCGACCAGCGGCCGCGCGACAGGCCTATTCCATGACCGCGGTGGATGAATTTGGACCTGTGATCGACGATATTTATGATTTTGCAGAAGCGCAGGGATTTGAAATTGATGGCATCACCCAAGAAGGCGGTGCAGGCCAATTGGAGATCAACCTACGCCACGGTGATCCCGTTCGCCTTGCGGACGAGGTATTTTATTTCAAACGATTAATCCGAGAGGCCGCACTGCGTCACGATTGTTTTGCAACCTTTATGGCAAAACCGATCGAGGATGAGCCTGGCAGCGCAATGCATATCCACCATTCGATCATCGATACGGAAACTGGGCAGAATATTTTTGCTGGTCCGCAAGGTGGCGAAACAGATCTGTTTTTCTATTTCATCGGCGGCCTGCAGAAATACTTGCCCGCGGCCATTGCGGTCTTAGCGCCCTATGTAAATTCATATCGGCGTTATGTGAAAGATCATGCAGCCCCCATCAATTTGGAATGGGCGCGCGACAATCGCACGACTGGTATTCGCATTCCATTGTCTGATGCCAAAGGACGGCGCGTGGAAAATCGTTTGGCGGGTATGGATTGCAATCCCTACTTGGGGATCGCGGCATCGCTGGCGTGCGGGTATTTGGGCATGGTCAACGAAATTCGCCCGACCAAACAATTCAAAGGTGATGCCTATGAAGGGGATGAGGATATACCGCGTGTCATGGGTGAGGCGCTGGATTTATTCGAAACATCTGAGGAGCTTCACGAAATTTTAGGACCCGAATTTGCACGTGTTTATTCCATAGTAAAACGCACGGAATACGAAGAGTTTTTGCAAGTGATCAGCCCGTGGGAACGCGAACATCTGCTGTTAAACGTATGAACCTGCTGTATGCAAATGATCGTCGTGGCGAATACCCCAAAAGTTGGTATGCCGCCGTCGCCAAGCCTCTGGCACCCTGCCCAGCACTGATGGGTTCAGAACGGGCGGATGTTTGTGTAATTGGCGCAGGATTTACGGGTATTTCAACGGCGCTTCATTTGGCCGAATTGGGGTATTCCGTAACAATTCTTGAGGCACAGCGCATAGGTTTTGGTGCATCAGGACGCAATGGTGGTCAGTTGGGCATGGGCCAACGGATGGATCAGGATGACCTGATTGATTTGCTGGGTGGTGATGCTGCACGTGTGTTGTGGAAAATGGCGCTAGACGCACAAGCATTGGTTAAATCACTGATTAACAAGTTTGACATTGATTGCGACCTAACGCCAGGTGTTGCAAATCTGGGTCACACCCCAAGACTTGGGGATCAGATGCGTCAGTATGCTGATTTCTTGCGTCAAACCTACCATGCGGCACATGTCCAATCGCTGAGTGTGGCTGAGGGGCGCAGGCTATGTGTTTCAGAGGCCTATCACGGTGGTTTCATTGATTGGAATTCTGCGCATCTGCACCCGCTGAAATACGTTTTGGGATTGGCCAATGCTGCGCAGCATTTGGGTGTTCAATTTTTTGAACAATCCCTGGTCACGCAGATCAAACACGAGCCACACAAAATTCAAGTGATAACGGAACATGGGTCAGTATCCTGCGATCACGTTGTTTATGCCTGCAATGGATATTTGGGTGATTTGGAACCCAATCTTGCTGCGCGGATCATGCCCATCAACAATTTCATCGTTGCAACCGAACCACTCGACAATGATCTGGACGTGATCCCAAACGACAACATTGCCGTCGCCGACAGTAAATTTGTTGTCAATTATTTCCGCAAATCACCAGACAACAGATTGCTGTTTGGGGGTGGTGAAAATTATGGGTATCAATTTCCCAAGGATATCGCAGCCACTGTGCGCAAACCAATGTTGGAAATTTTCCCACAGTTACGCGATGTCAAAATCGATTACGCGTGGGGGGGAACATTGGGGATCACCATTCGGCGGATGCCCTATTTCGCGCGACCCTCGAAAAACAGTTGGGCAGCGACAGGGTATTCAGGCCATGGCGTTGGAACAGCCACGCATGCGGGTCAGTTGATTGCGCAAGCGATTCATGGTGACAGCACGGGCTTTGACGCCATGGCATCTGTACCAAGTCAGCGCTTTCCTGGGGGCACATTGCTACGTTCTCCCCTATTGGTACTGGCTATGACATGGTATGGGTTGCGTGATCGTTTCGGAGTTTAATCCAACACTGGCGGTACAAATTTCGCAATCATATCACCAAAACTGACGGGTTGATGTGTGTAAATGTACCCTTGCAAATTTACCTGTTTGATCCATTCAAGCGCGCTGTCTGTCCATATATGTCCAACAGGATTAGTGCGATGTATCATGTCCAGCGAACCACCTTTGATACTTAAAATATCACTCTAATCGGTAACCGTGTTATAGATGCGTGAACCGCAATCGGGACAGAAAGCGCAAAGCTTTTCTTCGCCACTATCAAGCGTAAAAGTGTACTGGGCCAACTGGCCTTGCATGATCTTAAATTGCGACGTGGAAAACCAAACAGATATGCCAAATGCACTATTGCTTTTAGCCTGACAATCTAAGCAATGAAAACAATAGGCTACAATAGAATCCGCCGAAATAGCATAGCGGATGTTTCCGCACTGACATCCACCAAGGTAATGAGAGGTCTGATCAAAGGACGCAGAAATAAACTGGCCCCTATTTGCTCATTTTTGAGAGTTGATCTTGAAGTGCGCTAAGCTGCGCCTTTATCGCATCCAGATCGTCAATGCCGCCTGCGTCTTTTGCAGGTTCAGATGATGTTTGATCTGCAGATGGCCATCCAAAGGCTTTCATAAATGCCTCTTGTTGGGCCTTCATCGCTTCGAAACTAGGCATCGAATTCATAGAATTCATCCCCATATTTTCCATCATCTTGTTCTGTCCATCGCGCAGCATTTCAAATGACATCGACAGGAATTGCGGAACAACAGATGCAGCCTGATTGGTATAGCTTCTGACAAGATCGGTCAAAACATCAACGGGCAGGACATTTTCACCGCGGCTTTCATGTTCTGCGATGATTTGCAACAAATACTGACGCGTAAGATCATCACCAGATTTCAAATCCATGATTTGCACATCGCGACCGTCGCGAATGAACCCCGAGATATCCTCAAGCGTGACGTAATCGCTGGTTTCCGTATTATAGAGACGGCGGCTCGCATAACGTTTGATCAGCAGTTTTTCTTTTGCGTTTGCCACAACGATTCTCCCTAAAAATGCAGCGTTGCAGCATAGATTAGCGATTGCAGCAAAAAAAGAAAGGGTGCGATCATGCGCACCCTTTCAATAATCGTATATGGTAGCGAATTATTTCGCTGCTGCTGTCGCCTTGCGTGTTGCCGCAGTTACGTCAGCAGTTGCTTTTTTGACTGCTGCTGTCGCTTCTTCTGACATGTTTTTGCCAGTCGACATTAGCAATTCAACTGTGTCCATTTGAACTTTCTTTGCAACTTCTGCAAATGCTGCCATGTTTTCTGCTGCGACTTCTGCTTGTGCTGTTGCGAAATCAGCTGCCGCTTTGGCGTAATCAGCTGGGTCCGCTTTTGCTTTTGAAACGTCTGCGATTTTCGCCAATGTGTCTTTTGTCCACTTTGATGAAATTTCAGCAGATTTTTCTGCTGCTTCAACTGCAACGTTTGCGAGCTTTTCGTTCATTGAAGCTGTGTTTTTGAATGCGTCGTCAAATGCGCTCATGTCCACTGGGAATGACCCCATCATGTCTTTAAGTGCTTTTGTCATATCTTCTACTTTGGTCATCGGAAATTCCTTTCACGTTACGCAAGACCATCTTACGTTTGAGCAACGTATACATGCTGCAACGCAGCATTGCAAGCTATTTTTTCTGCACTGCAGCATAATTTACAAAAATTCACATTACACATGCGATCTGCGTAAAACATAGGTCCCTGGTGCATCACAAATCGCTTTGAACGATCCGCTTCCGGGGATCCGCGCGAGGACTTGGTCGCCAGACCGCGGTGAAATCCAATCATTCCAACGTGGCCACCAACTGCCTTCGTAAAAAGATGCACCCTCTTTCCAGTCATCTGCATCCAATCCCAAATCGTTCAAAGTGTAGTGACCATACTTTTTCTTACTGGGTGGGTTCACAATGCCTGCAATATGGCCAGACTCGGACAAAATGAATGTCTTATCGCTGCTGCCCATGTTTTGCACCCCGCGGTAGCAATCTGGCCACGAAGCAATGTGATCCGTTTCACAGGCGACTGAGCACAAGGGTACATCGACGTCCGAGAGTTTCAACGTATGCCCCAACAGTTCAAATTCACCAGTAGCAAATTTATTGTCCTGACACAGTCCACGTAAATATTGGATGGCCATCTTTCCGGGCAAACTCGACCCATCGCCGTTCCAATATAGCAAATCAAATGCAGGGGGGGCTTCGCCCATCATGTAACTTTTGACGGCGGGACCATAAACCAGATCATTGGCACGCAAGAAACTAAAAGTGCGCGCCATGATAAAGCTTTCCAATATGCCTTTGTCATTGATTTCATCTTCGATCGCATCAATGAAATCGTTCTGCAAAAATGGGGTAAATTCACGCTGTTCAGAAAAGTCTGTAAGCGCTGTGAAAAAGGTTGCTGACTTCACGCTGTCGTCTTTGCGCTGCTTCAACAGTGATAGCGTCAGCGCAAGGGTTGTCCCCGCAATACAATATCCAATGGCATTGACTTGGGTTTGATTCGTGATCTCTTTCACGACTTCAATCGACTTTAGGTAGCCATGTTCAATATAATCTTCCATGCCAATGTCAGCATAGCTGGCGTCGGGGTTCACCCATGACACCACGAATAATGTATACCCCTGATCAACGACCCAACGGATCAAGCTGTTTTGTTCCTTTAAATCAAGAATATAATATTTATTGATCCAAGGCGGGAACATAATAATCGGGGTTTCATATACCGTTTCTGTCGCGGAGGCATATTGGATTAACTCCAACATTTCGTTGCGAAAAACCACACTACCCTTTGCGGTTGCAATGTTGCCGCCAACTTCGAACGCGGATTCATCAGCCAAGCGAACAACCAGTTCACCTTCATTCGCCTCAAGATCGGCGATTAAATTTTGCATGCCGTCGATCAATGATTGCCCTTGGGTTTCCATCGCACGTTCAAGCGCATCTGGATTTGTTGCCAAGAAATTTGTCGGCGACATCATATCGACGATTTGACGTGTGAAAAATTCCAGGCGACGCTTTTCCTTTGGCTCCATCCCATCCAATTCAGAGATCGCCGAATTGATCAGGTCAGCGGTGCGCAAATAATGTTCTTTTACAAAATTGAAATAGGGGTTTGAGGACCACATTTCATGCGTAAATCGACGATCTGGTTTTCCATCCGCTTTTGGGAGTTGAAACTGTCCCTGAGTAAACGCATGTTGTGCCTCGACAAAATATTCCAGCGTTTTACCCCAATACGAAATCTGCTTTTCCATCAGATTCGCTGGGTTTTCCATGAAATTTGACCAATAGGCATGTGATGCTTTGACCATTAAATCTTGGCCAGGGCCGTTCAAAGAAGGATTGATTTGTTTTTTATTCTGCAGCACAGAAACAAAGCGCTGGTTAAGCTCTTCAAGTGTTTCAATATTCTGCTTTAATACCTCTGGGATAACAGCACTTTCGTTATCTTCGGTTGTCATTTCAAAAATTTCCACTTATTCTTTCTGCTGTGCAGCATAACAATTTTGATCGCGTTGTCCAAGACTCGTTCAATATGTGCGACGTAAAGAGGCAGGAACGAGGACGATCCCATGCGCCATATGGCAAGCTATGACATCATGGAAACGATGCGAAATACAAATCAATGGATGGGGGCAACCGCGAAAAGTTTCGCCTCATATCCCGCATTCGCACTGGTTCCAAACCCGTTCGTGCAATGGGTGGCAGCATGGGGCGAAGTGACTGAACGTTCCTTTGAACGCATGGTTGTCAAACCTGACTGGGGATTAGATTCCTTCACCTGTCAGGATGGGCGCGATCACGTTGTGAACGTCAAAACGATTATCGAACGCCCATTCGGAGATTTGATACATTTTGAGGTTGCCGAGCGAGAAACTGCCCCGCGTAAGGTTATGTTGGTCGCCCCGATGTCGGGGCACTATGCAACCTTGTTGCGCAAAACCGTCAAAAGCCTGATTCCAGATTGCGAAGTCTACGTAACAGATTGGCACAATGCACGCGAGATACCCGTTTCCGCAGGCAAATTTGACGTTGAGGATTATACCCGATACCTAATGGATTTCATGATGGAACTCGGTCCTGATACGCATGTGATCGCCGTCTGCCAACCCGCGCCGCTGACATTGGCCGCCACAGCCTATTTAGCGGAACTGCATCCAGAGGCGCAACCGCGCAGCCTAACACTCATCGGTGGGCCAATTGACCCAGATGCGGCACCCACAGATGTCACGGATTTTGGGCATCGGGTGACGATGGGCCAGTTGGAACAAACCATGATCCAACGCGTTGGATTTAAATACGCTGGGGTTGGGCGGTCGGTTTATCCCGGTCTGTTGCAGCTCACATCTTTCATGTCGATGAACGCTGAAACCCATTCCAAAGCGTTTAACGAACAGATCATGCGCGTTGCACGTGGTGAGGCAAGTGATCACGACAAACATAACGAATTTTATGATGAATATTTGGCTGTGATGGATATGACGGCCGAATTTTATCTATCAACTGTGAATCGCGTTTTCAAAAATCGCGAAATTGCCTTAAACAAATTTACCGTGGACGGTCACAAAGTCGATATTTCAAAAATCACCACCGTCGCTGTGATGACTGTGGAAGGGGAAGAGGATGATATCTCGGCACCAGGACAATGCGTGGCAGCATTGGATTTGTGCACGGGCTTGGCCAAAAACAAAAAATCCCACTACCTAGAGCCGGGTGCCGGACACTATGGTATTTTTGCTGGGAAAAGCTGGCGGAACAACATCCGCCCGCTTGTTCTTAAGTTCATCGACAAAAATAACAAATAAGGGTCCACGCCCTTATTTGGCCATTTCAAAAATTCTGTCCAACGCTGATTGGGTTCCGCGCGAAAATTCAAGCGGACATGGATATGCAATACCTTGTGTTACGGAATTTTGGAAATTTTCCAACTGATGCACATAGTGATTGGCCGTTGGAAAGCGTTTGGTTTTCACGGTCATATCACCCTTGGACACATGAACTTCAGCTTGGGAATAGACGCCTGGATTAAACGGGGCCGACAATGTGATAACACCCAGATCGCCTTGAATATTAACAGATTGTCGCAATGCCATCCGCATGGATGTGACGCCTTGATAGCGCACATCTGCGATGCGTCCTGTAACACTCGCCCAAACATCCACATCGTTTTCTAACCGCACATCAACGTGGTGAAACGCATCAAACTCGGCCCCCATCACATAACGTGCGCACCCAATGGTATAGACCCCGATGTCACGCAGTCCCCCGCCCCCTGTTTCAGCACGGTTGCGGATATTCCCCGTGTCTGCAGCATTGTTATAGGAAAACACTGTATCAATTTGCTGGACGGTCCCGATTTCCCCCGCATCAACCAACTCTTTCGCATAATGCCATTGGGGGTGGTGAACAATCATATACGCCTCGGCCACCAAGACTCCAGCGCGGTCGCGCAAAGTGATCAGTTCGTCAATTTCGTCCGCCTGCATCGCAATTGGTTTTTCACATAGAACATGTTTTCCTGCTTCCACTGCACGTTTGACCCATTCAACATGCAGGTGGTTAGGCAAAGGAATGTAAACGGCACCAATCGCCGGATTGTTCAGCAAATCATCATAATCACTGTGTATCTGCAACGATGGGTGAAGCGACGTAAATGCGGCAGCCTTATCCGCAGAAGATGTTGCAAGGGCCGCCAATTCCGTATTTTTGGCCAACATCATCGCAGGTGCCATATGCTCGCGTGCAAATTTTGCAGCACCCAGAATACCCCAGCGTAACGGTTTAGTCATAAAAATACCCTTTCAATTTTTTCGAAAGGGTATCCTGAGCGATCAATTTTTCCAAGATGGATTAAGCGGCGTTCAGCATGCCACGTTCAACCGCCAATTCACGCATGCGGAATTGTAGTTTTTCAAATGCGCGCACTTCAATTTGGCGGATCCGTTCGCGCGAAACGCTATATTCCGCACTCAGGTCCTCTAGTGTGGACACAGGTTCAGACAGCCGGCGTTTGGTCAAAATATCGCGTTCACGATCATTTAGAGCCGACATTGCCGCAAACAGTAACTCACGACGCAATTCCATTTCATTGCGCTCTTCGTAATCGCCGGCTTGGTCTGCATCTTCATCCTCTAACCAATCCTGCCATTCCATCGCCCCTTCGCCATCGTTTGACACCATCGCATTTAAGGATGCATCACCGCCAGACATGCGGCGATTCATCGAAATGACTTCATCCTCTGTCACGCCCAAATCATTTGCGATTTGCGCGACGTTTTCTGGACGTAAGTCACCTTCTTCTAATGCACCGATCCGTGACTTTGCCTTGCGCAGGTTAAAGAACAACTTTTTCTGTGCGCTAGTTGTTCCCATCTTCACCAAGGACCAGCTGCGTAGGATATATTCCTGAATGCTCGCGCGGATCCACCACATGGCATAGGTTGCCAAACGGAACCCCTTTTCAGGGTCAAAGCGTTTGACAGCCTGCATTAGGCCAACGTTTGCCTCGGAAATAACCTCAGCCTGAGGCAGTCCATATCCGCGATATCCCATCGCAATTTTGGCCGCCAATCGCAGGTGGGATGTTACCATTTTATGTGCCGCTTGGGTGTCTTGTTCTTCCACCCAGCGCTTAGCCAACATATATTCTTCTTCTGGATCCAGCATTGGAAATTTACGAATTTCCTGCATATAACGGCTCAACCCCCCTTCGGGCGTTGGTGCTGGTAGATTTGCATAATTGCTCATCACATTCCCTGATATTTACATTGTTAGCAGCAAGTTAAGAACTCATAGGATCCATTTCAAGATGATACTGTACTGAAAAGTTCACTTTTTAGTGTGGACGCTATTTAAGATTATGAAATGTGAGTGATTAATGTTTCAAAATCCTCAGGCAGTGGCGCTTCAAACCGTAAACTTTCGCCAGTTACAGGGTGTTCAAATCCTAAAACTGCTGCATGCAATGCCTGTCGATTGAACCCAGAAATTGCATCCAATGCCTTTGGTGAAAATGATTTTTGGGCCAATTTGCGACGGCCACCGTAAACTGGATCGCCAATTAATCCATGCCCCGCATGCGCCATGTGCACACGGATCTGATGGGTACGCCCCGTTTCCAGCCAACATTCAACCTGTGCCAATGTTTCAGGCGTTCCATAACACTGCACGATCCGCAGGCGCGTTACTGCGTGGCGCCCCCCTTCGAATAACACGGCCTGACGTTGCCGGTCGGTTTTGTGCCGCGCAAGGTGCGTTGACACCTTCATAATATTGCCTTGTTCAAAACTGACCCCGCGGACGCCCCGCAGGCGCGGATCATTTGCACCAGGGATCCCGTAACATAAAGCGCGGTAATAGCGTTCTACCGAATGCGCCTCAAACTGGGCGGCAAGTCCATGATGTGCCTGATCGTTTTTGGCGACAACCAACAGCCCGCTGGTATCCTTATCAATGCGATGCACGATACCCGGGCGGCGTTCTCCACCGATGCCCGACAATGTGTCCGCGCAATGATACAACAACGCATTGACCAAGGTTTGATCGGGCGAACCAGGCGCGGGATGCACCACCATGCCCGCAGGTTTATCCACCACAATCAAATCAGCATCTTCATAAATTACATCCAACGGGATGTTTTGGGCTAGCGTTTCGGTTGCAACCGCCTCTGGTATGGTGATTTCAACCAATTGCCCTTCTGCAACTTTGGCTTTCACATCTGATTGGACCACACCGTCTACACGCACCGCGCCCTTTTCAAGAAAGCGCACAATCTGTGATCGCGAAATATCAGCGTCCTCTGGAACATCGCGCGAAAGCGCTTTATCAAGACGTTTAGGCGGGTCAGCTTGAATTTGGAACGAAACAATGAATGACGACATGAAATCCCCTATGGAAGACATTGAACTTCCGCCCGGTTTGCGTTTTTTGCGTCAACTGGTGACTGTATTGACCGTGGTCATGATTGTTGGTGTTGTACTCATCGCAGCACTGCTTGTCATTAGATTAAATCAGCCTGCTCTTGCGATCCCAGATCAGATCACTCTGCCCGCTGGAACAGTAGTCGTGTCTTACACCCAAAGCCAAGATTGGTTTGCGGTGGTGACCGATGAAAACAAAATCCTGATCTTTGATTTAAACGGTCAGTTGATCCAAGAAGTTGACGTAAAAATCGATTAACCGTTCAAAACGGCTTGGAATTCGCGCCATTCCCCCGCGGACATGCCAGAGTTTTCTTGTGTGACCTCTTCGCCCTTGATCATACGACGAACACAATCCAACGCGCCGCTGGACAGGGTGGCGCCGCCCATACGGTAATCTTCAAACGCGCGATAAGCGAAAGGCACCCAATCGGCCACGATTTTGCACATCTCTTCTGCGTAAACGCGGATTTCGTACTGGGCGTGGGCATCGGCACGCAAGCGCAGGAAATGCAGCAGGTTGTGCAAATCCACCTTCCAATACCACTGTGTATAGATGTTGGCAGGCAGGTTCATCCGCGCCAATTCACGCGCCAACCCCTGCTGTCCATCCTGTGAAATCATGTTTTCATAGTTGTCATAGGCGCGCGCGCTGTCCGCTTTTAGGATTTCCAAAACACGCGCCGCCTCTTCCCCTGTAAGAATATCGCCGCGTCCCTGATTGTTCACCACAGACTGCGCTGCGACGTGTTCAGGGGCCGGAATATAAAATTCACGATCCAAGATTGAGTAGCGCGCAGAATACTCGTTTACATTCGCGGTGCGGTGGCGGATCCACTGACGCGCAACGAAAACGGGCAATTTTACATGCAGTTTAATTTCGCACATCTCAAACGGTGTAGAATGCCAATGCCGCATCAAATAGCGGATCAAACCTTCGTCATTTTGAACCGACTTGGTACCCTTGCCATAGCTTACGCGCGCAGCTTGGCAAATTGCAGCATCATCGCCCATGTAGTCGATGACACGAACAAACCCGTGATCCAAAACGGGATAGGCGGTGTAAAGATGACCCTCCATCCCCTCACTTACTGCGCGAAGAGTTGATGAACGCTGCTCGCGCAGTTGTTCGATTTCGGCCAGTTGTTCGGGGGTAAGGGACATATTGGGCGACTCCATTTGGGATTAGTGTTGTCACTATATCTTGGGATGATCAGCATGCAAACCGCGATATGCACCAATCCACCACAAATTGATCAATACTTATGTATATTTTTATATACTTATTAATATTTCCGCATTGCGATGTTTGTCGCATCCTGTGGCGGTGGTGCGGGCACCAATCCCTTTGACAATGCAGCCGACTCAAACACAGCGACGACTGACGAAACATCCTACAATAACATTGGTACGACAGATAACACCGATGGTTCAGGGAACTCAGACACATCGGAAAATACTGTAACATCCATTTCATTTGGCGGTGCTACGCCGCCGGATGGTAATTCCGTTGTGAACGTCACGCCCGAAAATAATTCAATCATCCGCACTTTCGGTGGGGCTGGGGATGTGCATTATGCCGTCGAAAATAGAAACGAAGTTCTTTATATCGACAATCTCGGGTTTGATTGTACCACGAGTGATCCGCACACGAAGGTCACAAATTTCGGTGGTTTTGGCACACAAGATGTCTATGCCGCACCATTCACCGTCACTGACCCTCAAAATTCTCAAAGCATTCCGCAAAACGGGTCTTTTGCGATTGCGGGAACGTCAACATCAGGCGCTATTGGGTATGTCGTCGTTCACCATGTGTTCAAGGTTACCGACACGTTGAAGGGATATAAGTACCAACGAGAGCAATTCGATGAAAATAATGTTCTGGTTACATTTTCACCTGGAGAAGACGGTGAGATTGCGAGGACGGGCGAATATCTTGGTCTACGTACCAAAAAGGGAACAACAGGCGGAGAATATGTAATCGCGGAACTCTTTTTTCAAGTTGACATTCAAGATCCAAATGTCTCGCGCTCGACACAATTCAGGATGAACAACAGAACCAGATACTCAATGGTGACGGGACTGTCTTTGAAAGGTGACCCCGGTTATGAACTTAACCATCCAGACACAATACGTTTTGTTGTAGAAAGCGAGATGGATTTAAACGGAGAGTTCACGACGGAATTCGACACTGACCTTGGCGAAAGCACTTTTGAAACTGGGTCTGTTTACGGAATATTGTCCACAAATGCAGAGGGGCTCATTCCCGAAGGTGCGGGCGTCATCACATTGACATCGCAAGATCCAACACAGTTCATGAATTCACAAAACGGCACTTATGATAGAGAAATCGATCAATACGAAGAAGCTGGTGGTTTTATTTTAGATCGGAACCTGCCATAAATTCCGAAAACACACGGGGAATTTTATGCAAATTCGATATTTACACACCATGGTCCGCGTGAAGGATCTTGAAAAATCACAAGCCTTCTTTGAACTTTTGGGGCTTAAGAAAACACGCCATTACGATAGTGAACAAGGCCGTTTCACATTGATCTTTATGGCTCCCGAAGGGCACGAGGATTGTCCAGTTGAGCTGACCTATAATTGGGACGGTGATGATGGGTTACCAAGTGACAGCCGTCATTTCGGCCACTTGGCCTATGAGGTCGAAAATATCTATGATATGTGCCAACACTTGATGGACAATGGCGTGACCATCAACCGCCCGCCGCGGGATGGTCGCATGGCCTTTGTGCGTTCACCTGACAACATTTCAATCGAACTTTTGCAGATGGGCAGCGCGCTTGAACCTAAAGAACCTTGGACATCAATGGAAAATATTGGGCACTGGTAAGGCCGTAAAAATAAGGCTGGCCCCATTGGCCAGCCAAACAAACTTTAGTAGATATATCTAATTTGATCGGTCCAAAAACGCTCTAACGATTTTAGACCCTTGGTAATCGTATCCACATGCTGAGATGACAAATCCGCGCGGGTTTGCAAAATTTCGGCGTGTTTCACAAATAACTGCGATAGTGTATCTTTAATATCCCGCCCCTTGGCGGTTAATTTAACGCGAACGGACCGCCGATCCATTTCACAACGCTGATGATGCATATATCCCAAATCGACTAGCTTTTTTAAATTATAGCTTACGTTACCACCCTGATAATATTCGCGCGACTTCAGCTCACCCGCCGTTACCTCGTTTTCACCAATATTGAACAATCGCAACGCCTGAACTGCGTTGATTTCCAAAACACCCAAAAGTTCAAATTCATCCTTGATCACATCCAACAGCAAACGGTGCAGACGTTCAATCAAAGACAGAGCATCTAAATACTGCTGGGCCACCGAGGTGTCGGTGTTTTGCCAGAACGGGTTAATACTATTCATCGTCACCTCCGACACAATTACTGTGCCGAAACTGCGCAATATTTCCGAAGATAAAGTTAAAAATTTGAACGTTAAAAACGTTCAGCGATGTGCACCTTGATATCCGCAATCAGATCCGTGAACTCACTCGCTGGTGGAAGCTGTCCCGAACACCATTGATATAGGTCCTGGTCATTTTCATTCAGCAGCGCATCATAATGATCCAATGCGTCATCACTCATGCCTGACAATTTGTCCTGAGCATAGTGCATCAAAATCAAATCCATTTCTTTGATCCCACGGCGCATAGATCGCATGGTCAAACGTTTGATTTTATGTTCGCGCGTTTCCATCAGCTTTCTTTCAGTTTGGTGCGAAGTTTCTTTTCCAGACGTCCTAAACGATCTGCGCTTTTAACCAATGAGGCTTTTAGATCGCGAATTTCAATCAAGATTTCTGAAATTTCTGGTGTTAATTCAGAATGCTCATCTGGGGACTCTATGCCCTCGCCCTCACCCGTTAGCAACCAACTAAACGACACATTTAGAATGCCCGCCAACATAGAAAGTCGGTTCGCACGCGGTTCAGATAAATCCTGTTCCCACGAAATGATGGTCGAATGTTTCACACCCAATCGTTTGGCCAATTGTTTTTGCGTCATTCCTGCCTGTTCGCGCGCCGCGCATACGCGATCGCCGAACGTCGAGGTTTCAGGCCCATACCAATCAAATTCGTTATCTGGCATCTTTTTCTCAATTTATGTGATTGTTTGCGTCTGCTTTGCACCGTAAGACATTGTTGAACGAACTTCAATTGGATCGCAAAATGGAACTTTCAGACGCCCTTTCACGCATTAAGCCCTCTCCAACCGTGGCGATGTCGGCATTGGCGACGCAACTGAAACACGAAGGTCGTGACATCATCAGCCTCAGCGCAGGGGAACCTGATTTTGACACCCCTGATCACATTAAAGAGGCGGCAATCGCCGCAATCCGCGCGGGCCAAACAAAATACACGGACCCCGATGGGATGCTGAGCCTAAAGCAAGCCATCTGTGGCAAATTCAAACGTGAAAACGCTTTGGACTACGAACCGTCGCAAATATCGGTCTCAAATGGGGGAAAGCAGGTTCTGTTTAATGCCCTATTGGCAACCTTGAATCCAGGTGACGAAGTGGTCATTCCCGCACCATATTGGGTGTCTTATCCCGATATGGTTCTTTTGGCGGGCGGGACCCCCGTGATTGTAGAGGCAGGAATTGAAACAAACTTTCGACTGACCCCAGATATTCTTGAGGCCGCGATCACTCCAAATACAAAATGGTTCATCTTTAATTCGCCCTCGAATCCGACAGGCAGCGGATATTCCTGGAGCGAGGTGAAAGCCCTGACTGACGTGTTACTGCGTCATCCCCATGTCCACATCATGACCGATGATATGTATGAACACATCGCCTATGGTAATTTTAAATTCGTAACCCCCGCGCAAGTTGAACCAGAACTTTATGACCGTACGCTCACCTGCAACGGCGTGTCCAAGGCCTATGCCATGACAGGATGGCGTATCGGATACGCAGGTGGTCCTGAACATATCATCAAGGCGATGCGCAAACTCCAAAGTCAAAGCACATCTAACCCCTGCACAATTAGTCAATTTGCAGCCCAAGAGGCCCTGAGTGGTCCAATAGATTTTATTGCACAAAACAACACCGCGTTTCATCGTCGACGCGATTTGGTTGTGTCCGCCCTTAATGCAATTGCAGGGATCACATGCCCCGTCCCCGAAGGCGCATTTTACGTTTTTCCCTCGATTGCGGGGTTAATCGGCAAAACAACGCCCGAGGGCAAAACAATTGAGAACGACGAAGATTTCGCCGTGGAGTTATTGGAAAGCACAGGAGTTGCTGTTGTTTTTGGCGCCGCCTTTGGTTTGTCACCACATTTTCGCGTGAGCTATGCCACGTCAGATGACATATTGGTCGACGCCTGCGCGCGGATCAAAGCGTTCTGCGACAGCCTAACGGATTAGGCAGTCGCCGCATCATAGTTTGCAAGATAACGGCGAAAACGCGCCGATAATCCTATAGCGGCAAAGCTGAGGCCCGCAACAAGCCCAAGCCAAATACCACTGCCCGCGAGGGGAGTGTAAAATCCCAGAAAATAAGCAAGCGGGACGCCCACTCCCCAATACCCAATGACGGTGATCACCATTGGGATAGCCGTATCTTGGACCCCGCGTAATAGGCCGATTGCCAAAACTTGACCGCCATCAACCAACTGAAACAATGCAGCAATCCACAACAGGACTATACCATAGGCGATGATGGCATCACGCGCCGCTTCATCCGCATCGAGGAATAGCGATATTAACTGCGCACCAAAGCCGACAAACAGGATTATTGTCAGCAGCGACCAGCAAACGGAAATAACCGCCCCAGCTTTGGTCACCTGAACCATTGCGGACCGGTCTTTTCGTCCGGCGGCATTCCCCATACGAATTGTAACCGCATGGGACAACCCCAAATGGGCCATGAATGTCAGGCTTGCCAATTGCAGGGCAATGCCATGCGCGGCAAGTGCTATAACCCCGATCCATCCCATCATGACAGAGGCTGCAGAAAACAAACCCGTTTCCGCCAAGATCGACAGGCCAATTGGAGCGCCAAGTTTAAAAACCTTGATCAAAGCCCCCCAATTAGGACGGTAAAAACGGGCGAATAAATCATGCTGAGGCAATATATAAACAGCATAAATTGATGTGATGACCGCCATCAAAAAATTCACCAATAGCGATGCAATTGCAGCACCCTGAATACCCAGTTCAGGAAAACCGTAATTGCCGAAAATCAAAACGTGGTTGAAACCCACATTCAAAATCGCAACACCGCACGTGATCAACATAATAACTTTGGTGAATTCCATCGCGGCCAAATAACTGCGCATTACATTGGCCCAAAGCGAAGGGATGATCGCGGGTGCCAATATCCACATATAATCCGCAGCATACTGTGCAAGTTGGGATTGTTGGCCAAGCCCCAGAAAAATAGTTTCCGACATGTAGAAAATTGGCAGTGCAAAGATACCGTAAATCACACTTAGCCACAGCGCCATTCGGGTTGAACGACGCACTGTTGTATCATCCCCGACAGCCGCAGCGCTGGACACCATCGGCATCACCGCAAAAGCGACACCAGAGCCCAAGATGAAGATGTTAAAAAATAATGTCGTCGCAAGAATGAGTGCGGCAAGTTCTTCGACCGAATGCCATCCTACCATCACAATATCGGTAACACCAATCAACATCATCGCCAAATTGCTGCCCACAATGGGCAAACCCAAAACGAATAGTTTTTGAATGTTTTGAAATGTCATTTGCGAAAGCGCCATGTAATTCCAGTAGACCCGACGCGTCATTCAAACAAGGATTTTCTTTTTCGGGAAAGTTGGGCGGGTCACTTGAGCTGGAGGGGAGTGGGGGATGCAATACTGCTTAAGTTACCCGAAGCCAGCACCCTATCGGAACCCGTTGGAACCATTTGACCGCTCATCACGATCTAAACACTTTATTTACACAACCAAAGAGCGATTAACTTGGTGTACCAAATAAATGATAGAACTCATCAAATGCCTCAATAATTAAATACCAAAAAACTTCATGTAATGATCAAAAATTCACCTTCATTTAATATTATTCAGATTTTTCAGAATGCTATCCATAATTAACAAAAAATCCTCTCAAAATTAATAAATCTTTTTGAGAATTTATTTGAACCATAAAAACCAACATCATCCACAATTTTGTTAATATCAATTTTCCTGAAAACAAAATCATTAATCGTCCTAAGCGTGTATGTCCATTCCTGTGGACAGAGGACTAATCACCGCGTGAGTTGACTACTCGCCGTTTTCTCAATCTGCTCTTTTCCTTTGGCGGACTTGCTGTCATAATATTTATAAACATAAATCGAGCACTTCACATGACTGATCTTTTGGATAACAGCCAAGCTGACGATTATAGCGCATCGTCCATTGAGGTTTTGGAGGGTCTGGAACCTGTCCGAAAACGCCCAGGCATGTATATCGGTGGCACCGATGAACGTGCATTACATCATATGGTCGCTGAAATCCTTGATAACTCGATGGACGAAGCCGTTGCAGGGCATGCGAACCGCATTGAGGTTGAATTGCACACTGATTATTCGCTGACGGTTCGGGACAACGGACGAGGCATTCCCATTGATCCACACCCCAAATTTCCAGACAAATCCGCGCTAGAAGTTATTTTGTGTACCCTGCATGCGGGCGGCAAGTTTAGTGGCAAAGCCTATCAGACCTCGGGCGGCTTGCACGGTGTGGGTGCATCGGTTGTAAACGCCCTATCGGACACAATGGTGGTACAAGTTGCGCGCAATAAGGAGCTGTTTGAACAACGCTTTTCCCGCGGCATTCCACAGACACGCGTTGAGAAGATTGGCGCGGCCCCAAATCGTCGCGGAACATCGGTGACATTTCACGCAGATGAGCAGATTTTCGGCGCGAACCGCTTTAAACCCGCGCGTCTATTCAAATCCATTCGGTCCAAAGCGTATTTGTTCAGTGGCGTAGAAATTCGTTGGAAATCTGAAATTGATGATGGCACGACACCAACCGAGGCCACCTTTCATTTCCCAGGTGGGCTAGCTGACTATCTTCGCGAAACATTGAATGGCGCGACGACCTATTCTGAAAATCCATTTGCGGGTGTCGTTGATTTTCAAGAGCGTTTTCAAACACCCGGCAAGGTGGAATGGGCCATCAACTGGACCCCATCACGCGATGGTTTTATTCAATCCTATTGTAACACCGTTCCAACACCCGAAGGCGGGACGCACGAAAGCGGTTTTTGGGCCGCCATTCTGAAAGGCATTCGTGCCTATGGCGAACGGATCAATAATCGCAAGGCCAAGGACATTACGCGCGAAGATTTGATCACTGGTGGATGCGCATTGGTCAGCTGCTTTATTCGCGAACCCGAATTTGTGGGTCAGACAAAAGATCGTCTTGCAACCAACGAAGCGGCGCGATTGGTTGAAAATTCCGTGCGGGACCATTTCGACAATTGGTTGGCAGCCGATACAAAATCAGCGGGTGCAATCCTAGACTTCCTTGTTTTGCGCGCAGAAGAACGCATGCGCCGTCGTCAGGAAAAAGAAACCGCCCGTAAATCTGCCACGAAAAAACTGCGCCTGCCAGGTAAGCTAACCGATTGTACCGCCAAAAACCGCGAGGGTACCGAGCTTTTCATCGTTGAGGGTGACAGTGCGGGAGGATCGGCCAAGGGCGCGCGAAACCGTGAAAACCAAGCCTTGCTTCCCCTAAAGGGTAAGATTCTTAACGTCCTAGGAGCCGCATCAAATAAGCTTGGGCAAAACGCGGAAATCAACGATCTGTGCGAGGCGTTGGGCGTTGGCATGGGGACACGCTTTAATCTTGACGATTTACGGTATGACAAAATCATCATCATGACCGATGCGGATGTTGACGGCGCGCATATTGCCTCATTGTTGATGACATTCTTTTATACCCAAATGCGCCCTTTAATTGATAACGGTCACCTATTCTTGGCCTGCCCCCCACTCTATCGTTTGACCCAAGGCGCCAAGCGTTTGTACGTTTCAAACGATTTGGAAAAGGACACCTATCTGACCAAAGGGATTGGCGGCAAAGGCAAGATTGACGTCCAACGATTTAAGGGTTTAGGCGAAATGGATGCCAAAGACCTAAAAGAAACAACAATGGATCCCAAGACGCGCAAATTGATCCGCGTGACCATTGACGAAGACGAGCCAGGCGAAACAACGGATTTGGTCGAAAGGCTGATGGGCAAAAAACCCGAATTGCGTTTCCAGTACATTCAGGAAAATGCGCGTTTCGTAGAAGAGTTGGACGTGTAGGACCCCGACATGCACCATTACGCGGCGATCATGTTTCTGGCGGGGATCGGAATTCCCATCCTAGCCGCGTTGAATGCAGCCCTTGGTCGTTTTATCTTATCTCCAATCGTTGCCGCCGCAATTCTGTTCACGATCGCGGGCCTTGTCACATGGGCACTGGCATTTGCAACGGGCCTGAATCCATTGAAAACTGTTAATCAGGCGCCAAAGCATCTGTTTTTTGCCGGCGTACTTATTGCGTTTTACGTTCTTTCAATCACATTTATTGCGCCAAAATTTGGTATTGGGAACGCAGTCTTCTTCGTTTTGTTGGGACAGTTGGTCAGCGCTGCGGCAATCGATCATTTTGCCCTTTTTGGGGCTGCGCAAAATTCTCTGAACCTTGTTCGTGCCAGTGGCATTGCCGTTATGGCGCTTGGTGTTTGGATTACACAGCAGGCGTAAGGCCCTGCAATTTATCCACTGTTTCTGACCACATAATGCGATCTTGATATCCGTGATGCACGGTCGGCGCATCATACTCTGAAATAACCCAGTCGCGAAACGAAATGGGCGATCGTCGGTTGCGTTCCATATACACACGCAAAACATAATCAAGGATACCTGTAGGTGTGAAATCAACATGCAGGTGACGCAGGCTTAGTTGTTTTGCCGCTTTCTCCATCGGGTGGCCTGCAACCATATTCAGATAGAGGGCGGAAAAAAACCTGCGCGATCTGCCCCTGATTTACAATGAAACACAGTCGGTACCTTAAGGTCATCAAATATCTCGAACAGCTCAAGCAACAGTGTCCTATCAGGCGCGTGACGTGCCCCAAATTTCAGACACACCATATCAATCCCTGCGGCTTTACAGGCTTCTTCCTCAAGCAACCCATGCGATTGGATTGGCGCGCCACGTAGATTAACAACCGTTTGGATGCCCTTCGACTTCCACTTTGCTATCCTGCGTGGCGAGGGTTGATTTGATCGGTACACATCGGGCGCAATTTCGCGCATATTTGTCCACAACACCCGAAAAAATGCGTGATCCATCAAATGAAAATGGACATAGGCCCAAAACCGCCCTTTAGGGGTTTCAATGTCGTCCCCAAATGAATCACGCAGATAGCGTTCCCAAGCAAAATAGCGATCTGCGATTTTCTTAAACATAAGGGTCCCTGTGCGCGGCCTATGGCCTAGGTAAGGTTTCGTCACTCCAAACGCAAGCCATGTTGACGTCGCACAAATCCCGACTATTGATTGATGGCATAAATAAAAGGAATTCCAATGAACCTTTCAAGTGGTCAAACATATCTTGCGATCCCAGGGCCCTCTGTCATTCCAGAGGCCGTATTGCGTGCCATGCACCGCGCATCGCCAAACATCTATGAAGGTGAGCTTGTTGAGCTTACGCATACACTAGTTCCCGATCTGCGTTATGTGGCCCAAACCGAAGGCAACGTCGCGCTCTATATCGCAAATGGACACGGCGCATGGGAAGCGGCATTGGCAAACATGGCCTGCCACGGCGATCGCGTTTTGGTTGCCTCAACAGGGTGGTTCGCACACGGTTGGGCCAAGATGGCACGTGCCATGGGGATTGAGGCAGATATCGTTGAATACGGCACCCAGTCCACAATTGATTTAAACGCACTGGCAAAAGCGCTACATGCGCACCCCATCGATTATTACAAAGCCGTTTTGGTCACACATGTCGACACCTCAACATCTGTGAAAAATGATATCGCGGCGGTTCGCGCGTTATTGGATGATTTGGGGTCTCATGCGTTGCTGGCGGTGGATTGCGTGGCCTCATTGGGGTGCGATGAATTTAAAATGGATGCTTGGGGGGCGGATGTCATGGTTGCTGCGTGTCAAAAGGGTTTGATGGTCCCCGCGGGCATGGCCTTTGTCTATTTCAATGACAAAGCGGCACAGCGTCAGAAACAGTTGCCATACATCAGTTCGTATTGGGAATGGGGGCAACGCGCCAATCCCGAAATTTTAGCGCACTATTTCTGTGGAACGGCCCCTACGCATCATTTGTATGGGTTGCGCGTTGCGCTGGATATGATCCGGGCCGAGGGCATCGAAAATATTTGGACACGTCATGCAACATTGGCCAAGGCCATTTGGGCCGCTGTTGAATCTTGGGGGACGGATGGGCCCATGCGTATGAATATTCAAGACAAATCCCTGCGCAGTACCGCGGTCACGGCCTTGCACATGGGCATTCCGCACGCGAAAAATTTACGCAATTGGACGCAGCATACCGCGGGCCTGACACTGGGTATCGGACTTGGCATGTCAACACCCGAGGATCCCAAGGGCGATGGTTTTTTCCGATTTGGTCACATGGGGCACGTGAACGCGCAAATGATTTTGGGGATGCTCTCAACCGTTCAGGCGGGTTTGATCGCGAACAACATTCCCCACGGAACAGGTGCAATCGACGCAGCCGCGCATGTGATTGCAGGCGCCTAAGCGTCTGCAAGCGCCTTTGGCAGTGCTGCTGCAACGAATTCTAAATCTTGTTCACGACCCGCGCTGATGCGAATACAGCGATCTTGGGGGGCGACGAATGGCATGCGCACAAAAACGCCCTGCGTCACCAAACTGTCCATGATGCGCCGCGCGTAATCCCCGTCACGACCACAGTGTATTGTAACAAAGTTCGTCGCAGAGGGCAGAGCCACCAAATCATTATCAGCGGCAATTTGGGCAATCGCCTGCCGCGAGGCTTCGACATCAGCAATCGTTTTGCGCAACCAACTCACATCATGCA
Organism: Paracoccaceae bacterium; assembly: GCA_017852835.1. Taxonomy (GTDB): domain Bacteria; phylum Pseudomonadota; class Alphaproteobacteria; order Rhodobacterales; family Rhodobacteraceae; genus HIMB11. Next base: position 9,445 of record JAFMKS010000007.1, on the reverse strand, counting down.
AGGCCGCAATCGCTGCCGTTTGCGCCGCGCGGTTCATGCCGAAATGGTTGCGAATTTTTTCAAAGCTTGTGATCAACTCAGTGGCCCCAAAGGCGTAACCAACACGGGCCCCTGCCATCCCATAGGCTTTGGAAAACGTGCGCATCCGAATAACACGCGGGTCTTCAATATCGATGGATGGCACGGCATCTGTGGGCGCAAATTCCACATAGGCTTCATCCAGTAGCAACACAGTTCCAGATGGGATATCATTTAACGCGGCTTCAATTTCGGCACCCGTTGTCCAACTGCCCATGGGATTATCTGGGTTTGCGAAATACACAAGTTTTGCATCAACCTCTGCCGCTTTAGCCAGCAATGCGGGCAAATCCTCTTTGTCATCTTTGTATGAGACTTTGTGCAATGTGCCGCCATAGCCCGCCACATGATAGTTAAAGGTTGGGTAGGCCCCATCAGATGTTACAACATGATCACCTGCATCCACTAGTAAACGCACCAAATACCCCAACAATCCGTCGATGCCTTCGCCGACGACAACATTGCCCATCGCGCAGCCCAAATGTGTGCTGAGTGCCTGACGCAAATCAAAACTGGTTGGATCACCATACATCCAAATATCAGACGCCGCAGTGTTCAGGGCCGCAATTGCCTTGGGAGAGGGACCAAAAATATTTTCATTCGCCCCAAGACGCGCATCAAACGCAGATCCACGATCACGTTCTTGGGTTTCGGGGCCAATAAACGGAACGGTTGCAGGTAATCCTTGAACCAATTTTGCGTATCTTGGGTTGCTCATTTTCTGGCCTCTCACTATTTCCTCGAAATCATAGGACATCAGAGAAAATCTGCCAAGGCGGCTTGACCATCTGAACTGATCTGCGCAAGTTGAACCCACCATGGAAGGAGCAGAATGTGAAGGGTACACCCCATCCATTTTCAAAATACGAATTTATGATTGCCTGGCGGTATCTGCGTTCCAAGCGCACCGAGGGCGGTGTAAGCACGATGACGTGGATCAGCTTGATTGGGATTACGCTGGCGGTTTTTGCATTGATTGCGACGCTGGCTGTGCGGTCGGGATTTCGCACAGAAATCGTGGATACGGTGCTTGGAGCCAACGCCCATGTGACCATTTATCGCCTGCCCCAGACAACAGGGCAGAACCAAGTCAATAGAAGCATTCAAAATTATGAACAGTTGGCTGATATCCTGCGATCTGTCGAGGGTGTAAAGCGCGCTGCGCCCTTGATCAAAGGTCAGGTCATGGCCAATGCAAACAGCACCAACGCAGGGGTCGAGGTGTTTGGAATATCGCAGGGCAATTTGATGGACCTGCGCCGCATTGTGGACCCTGAAACAGTGATCGGGCGCGTGGATGACTTTGCAAATGGTGTTGCAATCGGATCAGGCGTTGCACGCGCTTTGGGCGTTGGCGTGGGCGATCAAATCAAATTAATCAGTCCAGATGGTGTAAAAACAGCATTCGGAACCAGCCCCCGTGTGAAATCGTTTCCTGTTTCATTTATCTTTTCCGCTGGTCGACATGACATGGATAAGGTGCGCGTTTACATGCCCTTCACGGCGGCGCAGGACTATTTTAACCGCGCAGATCGCGCCGATGAAATCGAAGTATTGGTGACACAACCTGATCAGGTCGAAGACGTGGTTGCACGCATGGCACCATCGGTACCGCCTTACATCCAATTTTGGAGTTGGAAAGATGCCTCTGGCAATTATCTGCGCGCATTGACGATTGAGGACAACGTGATGTTCATCATCATGTCGATACTTGTCACCATCGCGTCTATGAACATCGTGTCGGGTTTGATCATGCTGGTTAAAAATAAGGGGCGTGATATCGGTATCTTACGCACAATGGGATTAAGCGAAGGCGCCGTTTTGCGTGTATTTTTCCTATGCGGCGCGTTCACTGGGGTTCTGGGCACATTTTTTGGAACTATTTTGGGATGCCTTTTTGCAATCTACGTCGATACAATTTTCGCCTTTGTAAACTATGTGTCAGGCGGCGGTGTTTGGGATCCATCCATTCGCGGGATATATGAAATTCCTGCGGAATTGAAATTGGACGATGTGATCACGGCGGTCACCCTGTCCCTTGGGCTTAGCTTTGGGGTCACCTATTTTCCAGCGCGTCGCGCAGCACGCATGAACCCAGTTGAGGCGCTCCGCTATGAGTGATGTTGTGCTAGAACTACGGGGGATCCACAAATCCTATAACTACGGCGCACCGAACGCGCTTCGCGTTCTAGAAGATGTGAACGTTACCCTACACAAGGGGCAGATCAGTGCACTGGTTGCGCCATCTGGTGCAGGCAAGTCCACATTGCTGCACATCGCGGGCCTCTTAGATACCACCGATCAGGGTGACGTTTATTTGCACGGCACTGCGATTGGTACGGCAAGCGATCGACGGCGCACCGCAGCCAGACGTCAGGACATTGGATTTGTCTATCAATTTCATCATCTATTGCCCGAATTCAGCGCGTTGGAAAATATCATCCTACCGCAATTGGCAGATGGCGCGAATTCCGCTGCTGCGAAAAAGCGGGCGGGGGATTTGTTGGACATGGTCGGATTGGGCGCGCGAGCAGACCATCGCCCCTCGCAATTATCAGGAGGCGAACAGCAACGTGTGGCGCTGTGTCGTGCCTTGGCAAATAATCCAAGCACGTTACTTGCAGACGAACCTACAGGAAACTTGGATGAGGCGACATCAAATCAGGTGTTTGACCTGATCCTTGAAATTGCGCGGGAAACGGGCCTATGTGCATTGATCGCTACACATAATCCCAACCTGGCCGCGAAAATGGACAGAACCCTACGCCTTCAGGGCCGACGCCTGCATCAGGAATAGTATTTTTTGTAAAGTGCTTCGGGTGTCTTCCCCAACAAAAATTGCAACAGCAATGCAACGTTGAGAAACCCGCGGCGCAGCCATCCCTGCGCAATGTATTTTTCGGCACTGGTCGTGATCGTGATTGGCAGGGCGGTCAAACGGCGCCCCAATGTGCGGGCAAGGATCACATCCTCCATCAAGGGCGCAGTTGGGTAACCCCCTAAAGAGATAAGTAGACTTTTATGTATCAGGATGCCCTGATCCCCGTAAGGTAGCGCGAAAATTTTGGAACGTAGATTGGCCCATTTCGCCACCCAGCATGCGGCAATACCAACTGCATCGAATTGCAGTTGAAAATAGTAGGCCCGTTCAGAATCTGGTGCCGTCGGGATCAATTCCGCCCATCCTTGGGATAAACGCGAGTCTGCATGCAGGATCAAAACCCAATCGCATTTGCATGCGGATACACCTGCGAAAATCTGCCCCCCCCGCGATGGCGTTACCTCCAAAAATGTCGCACCAACCTCTTTGGCGATTGTATTGGTCGCATCACTTGACCCACCATCCACAATCACCAAGTCACCGATCACGCCCGCGAATACGCCCTCCATCAACTTTTCAAGCGTTGATGGCAGGACCTGTTGTGCATTCAGAGTTGGGATAACCACACTAAGTTTTTGTGACATCTCTTTCCAATCAAATGGTTGGTCCTTATATGTGATGAACCAATTAGCACAAGAATGGTAGAAAAATGCAACGCAAGGTGTTTCGATTTTCTGGCACAGATGCCCGAAAGTTCCTGCAAAACTTGATCACGAACGACATCAAACGCCTGGATACAGGTCCTGTTTATTCCGCACTTTTGACACCGCAGGGCAAATTTATTGCTGATTTTTTTCTGATCCCTGACGGCAACGATATCTTGATGGATGTTGATACGGACGCGGCGGCCCCTTTGATCCCACGTTTAAATATGTACAAACTGCGGGCAGACGTCACAATTTCAGAAACCAATTTAATCGTATCCCGCGGCCTAAACGATGCACCAGAAGGCGCAGTTGCAGATCCAAGAGATGCCAACCTTGGGTGGCGTTATTATGGCGCTGAAGATCACAATACCGATACGGTCGATTGGGATGTCTTGCGCGTTGACCATAAAATTCCCGAAATGGGTCGTGAACTTGATGCTGAAAGCTATATCCTTGAAATGGGGTTCGAAGGATTAAATGGCGTTGATTTTAGAAAAGGCTGCTATGTCGGCCAAGAGGTGACCGCGCGCATGAAGCACAAAACCGAACTACGAAAGGGTTTGGTGAGATTGGTTTCTGACGCTGACATTCCTGAAAACGCTGACGTCGTTTCCAATGGTAAGGTCATTGGGCGCACACATACCAGCGCGGGGAAACGCGCCCTTGCCTATTTGAGGTATGATCGTGTGGACGGTGACATCAGCGTTAACGACATTCCTGTCACCTGGCAGAAATAAACGTGGGCCTTTCGGCCCACAACTATGTCGCCTAAGCGCGCTCTGAATAATCCATCGTTTCTGTGTTTACGACGATGTCTTCGTCCTGCGCGATAAAGGGTGGAACCATAACCTTGACACCGTTGTCCAAGATCGCCGGTTTAAAGCTGTTGGCGGCCGTTTGACCTTTGACCACTGGCTCTGTTTCAACCACTTTGCATGTAACTTTTTGGGGAAGGGTCGCGTTCAGTGCTTCCTCATCGTAAAATTCAACAACAATTGTCATCCCATCTTGAAGGAACGGACGACGTTCGCCCAACAGATCAGCGGGAAGTTCGATTTGTTCGTACGTTTCAGTGTCCATGAACACCAACATGCCATCGGATTCATAAAGGAACTGTTGGTCTTTTTGCTCAAGACGAACACGCTCAACTTTATCGGCGCTGCGGAAGCGTTCATTGAGTTTGGAACCATTGCGCAAATTGCGCAATTCAACCTGCGCAAAGGCACCGCCTTTGCCTGGTTTTACGTGATCAACTTTTACTGCGGCCCATAGGCCACCATCATGCTCTAACACATTACCTGGACGAATTTCGTTTCCGTTGATTTTTGGCATTCGAAGGTCTCCTTCAAACGTTGAATTTAAATCTTTGGCCCCTATATCTTGTAGACCAATAGTTGGCAAGCGCGCTTATCTGCGGACAAGGCATGCATTTTCAGCATGACAGTTATGCAAAATAAGTCTACCCGAATCGTTTTTTTTCGGGCATAAGCATCGCTACGCCAAAATGACAAGATAAAAAAGGACGACGAGATGGTTGATTTCGTTGATGCAACTGCATTTAACGCTGAACAAGGTAACCGCGCCCGCAAACTGTTTGCGGCAGTGGTATTGGCAGCATTGGACGATGCAATTGCGGATGATAAGAAATACGGCAATGGCCCAGACCAAATTGCGCGTTGGGCGAGATCACGCGACGGGCGTGAAGTGTTGTCCTGTGCAGGCATTGATCCGAATGAGCGGGTTGTTGCAGGATTGATGGAGTTTGTGGAAAAAGGTGTCCGCACATCTGTCGCGCTGTCACGCGAAGAGAGCGAACGCCGTCACGCGGCACAACAAGCCGAAGCTGCATAAGCACGCAACACAACAGAGTTAATGGGCGCGGACTTCGGTCCGCGCTTTTTATTTTTGGTGTTCGTCCAGTTACGCTTTAATCTCACGCTGAACCATCTGGCGTATTTTTGCGGTTATCTGGTCGCACAGATGTCCCTTTAATTCTTCGCGGACAATCTTGGCAACAATCTATCGCAATGCGTCCATTTCTTCGTCGTTTAAGTGTTCAACATCCGTCCGCGCTACGGGTTCGTCGATGACCTGCAACACTGTCTTGTCTAACTCATCTCGCGCAGCATCCGCAACACGCTCCCAATCAAGGGTTGCTGTGACACTCCCCGCGTAATCGCCATCTGGTTCCCATTCATAATCACTGCGTGCAATGATCTCTTCCAGTTGGGTAACTTTGGCCTCAAGCGAATGGGACAACACTTAAGGTCGCGGTGCACGTGGCTTTGGGTCAAGCCCGACGCGTTGCGATGGTGTCAAAACCAATTTCGCGCCTTCTTTTTGCGCGGGTTCTTCTGACACGATGCGTTTAAGATATGACAGAAGTTCTGTCTGCCGCTTTTTGTTCTGTTGATCCAGACATTCAGTGATTAACCCAACTTTCAAGCATTAGGATACTTTTCAACGCGGGTTTTCACAAACACAAGGTTATTCCTGGCCCAATGCTTTTAAAACGCGGTCTAAGGCTTTGCCTTGGTCGCTGGCCGCTGGGGCGTTTTTCACATGGTTATAATATGCGTCGGGATCATATTTTTGCACAGGCAAATTCAGATGGTCCACGGTCAATTGCCCCATTTGCGCCAATAGACGGTAGGCCGCAACCTGTTCATCAGCCAAGGCAGAAATAAGGCTAGCTTTGGCGTTCAACAGGTCTTGTTCCGCATTCAACACATCCAATGTGGTACGTGCGCCCAATGTTGCCTCTTCTTTCGTGCCCTCAAAGGCAACTTGTGAGGCGCGAATTTGCTCTTCTGTTGCCTTGCGACTGGCACGTGCCATGTCCAACAGGGCGTATGAGGTTGCGGCTGCCTGCTCAATCTGGCGCTTGCTAACGTGTAGGTTCGCAACCTGTGCTTCTTTCTGTGCTTGCGCTTTGCGAATGACAGACGGGATATTTCCACCCGTATAGATCGGACCACGGATATTGAGTGAAAACGATCCAGGCTCTGTTGCTTTCGAATTGTTGGTGCGGGCAATACCATAGGACCCACCGATCGTCGCGGTTGGTCCACTCGCTGTTTTAGCACGTGCAATGTTCAGATCTGCGGCTTTGATCGCATGCTGAATTTGGCGCATCGCTGGATGATTGCGCACAGCAACAGACTGCGCTGCAGCAACAGAGTCGGGCAGGTTCGGCAGGCTGGGCGGTGTAGATAAACCATTGGCAGTAACACCAACCGCTTGCATATATCGAGCTTTCGCTTGTTGTAACGCACCTTTAGCGGCCTCGAGCTGCGCAAGGGATGACGCAAATCGCGCCTCTGCCAAGGCCACATCGGTTTTTGTGACTTCGCCCACATCAAAACGGTCTTGCGCTGCCCGTAGTTCTTCTTGAATGACACGCAAGTTATTTTGACGAAGAGTAACTGTTTCCGTTTCGCGACGCACATCCATATAGGCCTGCACAGCGTCAAGCAAAACGTTTTGTTCAACGGAAATCAACGATTGACGCGTCGCCAAAACGGTTTCTTTTGCAGCTTCGATTGCGAACTTATTCGAACCACCGTCATAAATTGTCATCTCAGCAGACAACGCCAAAGACTGCGAGGTGCTATCCGTATTTACCAAGGCACCCGTTCCGGGTGATAGCGATCTACCGAAGTTATGCGTGATCCCAGCGCTCCAATTGAATACGGGACGCAGGGTTGTCACAGCTTGTGCAACATCTTCATTCGCGGCGCGCAAAACAGCGCGATTTTGTTCCAGCAGGCCAGAATTATTGTAGGCTTTGGTCAATGCCTGACGAAGCGTATCTGCGGAAACGGCCCCTGCCCCAACGATCAACGCGGATACCGCTAGTACAGATAATTTCATTCCAAAACGCATTCGCATCATTTCAAACCTTTTTCAAAATCACCTGACAGAAATGCGCCAAGCCTCTCTTTACAATGTAAACGCCCGATGACGTTGAAACCCATCTAATGTTGGGGCCCCTGCATTAAAAGATGCGCGCCAATCCATTCGTCCGTCAAGCTTGTATCCAATTTTAACGGTCCCAAGCGCGCCTTCTGCGAAAAGGCATGCGATTTTGCCATCATCTTTTAGCTGTGCCAACACCGTATCGGATACGTGTTCAACCGCGCCTTGGATCAGTATCACGTCATAGGGTCCGTGTTCTGCGGCACCCTCTGCCAACTCTCCCAAATGCGGGATGACATTGTCGGCGCCGAAATCGCCCAATGCTTCGCTTGCTTCATCAAAACGAGTCTGATCATCCTCAACCGCAACAACGGCTTCGCCCAGTTGCGATAAAACCGCAGCTGAATATCCAAGCCCCATGCCGATATCCAAAACAAAATCAGTCGGCTGGATATCCAATGCATCCAACATTTTCGCAAATGTACGCGGTTCCAGGATCGTACGATTGCCGCCCAAATCAATGTTGTCCCCCATATAGGCCGCCTCGCGTTTATTACGCGGGACAAAATTTTCGCGTGGAACGGAAAGCATTGCTGAGATGATTGGGAATTTGGTCACGTCTGATGGGCGAATTTGCGTATCAACCATCATTGTGCGGCGGGTTGCGTAATCTGTCATGTAAAACTCTCATGAAAGCGTCGTATCGCTTGCTTATTGCCATAGATAAACGACATGGGCAATGGCAGGGTTAGGAAGATTTTAATCGCCCAGCCGCAAATGCCGACAGGGCCAACATGAATGCGGCTATGCTTAAACACGCAATCACGCCCCCCAATTGATAACTTATCCCGGACAAAAGCGTTCCCAGCAGACGACCTGATGCATTCGCCATGTAATAGAAACCCACATCCAGGGTGACGCGCGATCCTGTGCTGAATTCAAGGATAAGGTAGGAGTGTAGGGAGGAGTTTATGGCAAAGATCGCGCCAAACACCAATAAACCGGTCACAACAACAGTGGCGTTTAGCGTTGTTGCATCGGGACGCATATACAAAAATACCGATAAGCAGATTGGTATAATCAGCAGTATCCAAGCCCACCGTGCGGCGTCCTGAATAAGCGCACTTGAACCGCGCATGGTTGCGCGCAAAATTCTATGTGCATTGCCCTGCACCAACCCATAAAGGATGATCCAGATCGCCATAAACCCACCGATTAAGAAAAAGGCATTGCGATTTCCCTCGGTGCTGCCATCCGATAAAAACGCATAAAAATAGATTGGGATCCCAACGACAAACCACACATCTCGCGCCCCAAACAAAAATACACGCGCCAGCGATAGCCAATTTACATTCGTATTTTTGGACAGGACGTCTTTGAATTTTACGTCCTTACGGCCTGTGGGTAAGCCCGCTGGCATGCGCAGGATCAAAACCAATAAAATGACCCCCAAAAATATGGCCATCCCTTGGATTACCGCGTGAAACCCGAATGTTCCCAGCGCCACGGCACCTACAAAAAATCCCAACCCTTTCACTGCATTCTTGGAACCCGTCAAAATAGCGACCCAGCGGAATAAACCGCCCTCAGTCTTCGGCGCCAAGAGCTTCACCGCGGACTTGGCACTCATCTTGGACAGATCTTTGGCGACACCTGATAAGCCTTGCGCAAACATAACATAGGCGACCGAGGCCCAAATCGTCCAATCTGGTGACAGTTGCAGAAGCGCGATCAATGCAAGGATTTGCAAAGCCAAACCCGCATAAAGCGTTGAGGACAATCCAAAACGCGCGGCAATCCACCCAGCGCTGAGGTTTGTGATGATGCCCGCAATTTCATACAGCAAGAACAAATAGGCCAATTGCACGGGCGAAAAACCCAAAGTGTGAAAGTGCAACAACACAAGCATGCGCAACGCACC
>JAFMKS010000051.1:4404-13280 GCA_017852835.1 Paracoccaceae bacterium | reverse complement strand
GATGCGCTTACGCGGTTTGCGCCCGTTTCATATTTTTGGATTTGCTGAAATTTAATTCCAACTTGATCCGCAAGTTGTTGTTGGGTCATCCCAACCAACCATCTGCGATGTCGAATGCGTTTTCCCACGTGTTGATCGACGGGATGTGCCATGTTGTGTTCCTTTGCCTTAGCATGCCGTTCTATCCCTGAACGACACAAACCTGATCGATTTGAGAATCAATCAAAAGCGCATGACCACATCCCAAGCACGCCACCCTAGGGTATCATCGCATTTCAAGCTTTGGGAAGGACGAATTCTCATAAAAAGAATACTCAAAAGGATAGGTACAATCTAAACGTGCGGTCGAAGGACAGGGTCATTCACGCGTCATTTCCCCGCGCCCCGAATTGCCCCTTTGCGTTTGACATCATTCGGGCGGCCCGATTAGGTGAAGAAAAAAGTTAGGAGCCGATATGAAAGCGCTGCAGGTGCATGCATTTGATGCCCCCATTCAAATGACAAACGTGGATATTCCCGAACCATCACAGGGACAAATACGGATAAAAATCGCGGCCTGCGGTTTGAATTTTGCGGATTTGCTGATGCAAAAAGGCACCTATCAGGACACGCCAAAGCCGCCATTCACCCTTGGCATGGAAGTGGCCGGCATTGTGGACGCCATCGGCCCTGACACGGATGCCCCTGCTGTTGGAACACGCGTTGCGGTTTTCGGCGGCCAAGGCGGATTGGCCGAATTTGGATGTTTTGACGTTGATCGCATGATCACCCTGCCCGACAGCATGCCGTTTTCGGATGCCGCGGCACTACAGATTGCCTATGGGACATCCCATGTCGCCCTGGATTATCGTGCGGGTTTGCAGGCGGGTGAAACACTCTTGGTGCTGGGTGCAGCCGGGGGTGTTGGATTAACCGCGGTGGAATTGGGCAAATTAATGGGGGCCCGCGTGATCGCCGTGGCCCGTGGTGCGGACAAATGTGCCATTGCCGCGCAGGCAGGCGCAGATCATGTGATTGATGCCACAGATGCGGATTTACGTGCCGAGCTAAAGGTATTGGGCGGTGTTGACGTCGTCTATGACCCCGTTGGAGGCGATCAATTCAAAGCAGCCTTTCGTGCCTGCAACCCCGAGGCACGCATTTTAACCATAGGATTTGCCAGCGGTGATGTTCCACAAATTCCCGCCAATCACCTATTGGTCAAAAATATCGCGGTTTTGGGATTTTATTGGGGCGGTTATCTGGCCTTCAAACCGCAGGTCGTGCGCGACAGCTTGGCCCAATTGGTAACCTGGCATAGTGAGGGTGCATTGCGCCCACATATCAGCCACCTGTTGCCCTTTGAACAGGCAGAGGATGGGATTGATTTGTTGCGTGCGCGCAAATCAACGGGCAAGGTTGTGATCCATGTTAATCCGACCCTGACATAATTCGCAAAAGTTTCAGAAAGTTTCTTTTGGAAAAATCTTGAAAAACCTGCGGAAAATAACGATATTTGCCGCAGGATCGATGGTTACCAGCCATTCGGCTATTGGAGGTACTATAATGGCAGACAATTACACAATGCGTTCCGCAATGGGCGCACGTGCCGCACAGATCGACGAAGGTCTGCGCGCACATATGAACAAAGTTTACGGCACGATGTCCGTTGGCATGCTGATCACAGCATTGGCTGCATGGGCAATCGCGGGCCTTGCAGTCACAACTGACCCTGCAAACGCAGTGGGCCAGATGCAAAACGGAACAATGCTAACTGCATTGGGTGCAGCGATTTACACATCTGCGCTACGTTGGGTGATCATGCTGGCCCCATTGGGGATGGTATTTGCCTTTGGCGCGGTCGCAAACCGCACAAGCGCAGCAGGCGCGCAGTTGTTCTTTTATGCGTTCGCGGGCTTGATGGGCCTATCGCTTAGCTCAATCTTTATCTTCTATACCACATTCTCGATCATTCAGACATTCCTTGTCACTGCGATCGCGTTTGCGGGCCTATCTCTATGGGGCTACACAACGAAGAAAGATATCAGCGGTTGGGGGTCATTCCTAATCATGGGTGTGATCGGCATCTTGGTTGCATCCATCATCAACATCTTCCTTGGATCACCTGCGATTGCATTTGCGGTATCCATCTTGGGTGTGTTGATCTTTGCGGGCCTAACTGCCTATGACACACAGAACATCAAAAACACATATATCGCCCATGCGCATCATGGCGATCAGGATTGGTTGGACAAATCTGCAATCCACGGCGCGTTGCAGCTGTATTTGGATTTCATCAACCTGTTTATGTTCTTGCTACAATTCATGGGCAACCGCGAATAAAGTTGGCACATACCAATAAAACAGGGGTCCGATTTTTCGGGCCCCTTTTTTTATGGAAGATGCAGATAAGGCGGCCCCGCCAAATAAATGGCGATAATCCATCTGAACCTAAACATAGATTTTTTGTTCAAAGCCAATCGTCAGATTGGCAAGCGCTGACCTCCCGTCAAACCAAAACAAAAAAGCCGCTGAAACTCAGCGGCCTTTTTAAAATTCAAAAGAAAATCAAACTTACTTGATTTTGCCTTCTTTGTATTCGACGTGTTTGCGTACAACTGGGTCATACTTACGAACGACCATTTTTTCTGTCATTGTACGTGCGTTTTTCTTTGTCACGTAGAAGTGACCAGTGCCCGCGGTCGAGTTCAGGCGGATTTTGATTGTGGTTGGCTTCGCCATTTTACATCTCCTGCGACTGGGCCGCGGCCCATGAAATCCTTGAAGCCTGCCTTTTAATGAACACTGCGCCCGAGTCAACAGGGATCAGCCGCTTTTTCGTGAAAATTTACGCGCGGGCGGCCTGTAAGCCGGATTCTGTCCAGGGGTTGCCCCCTTGGATGACCATTCCTCTTGAACCATGGTTGCCCATGGCCCTCTAGCTGCCAACCCGATCCTTTGGGCCAAAGCCACCCTGCGGCGATATCGGTTGCCCGATCAGCTCCGCGCAAGGATCCTATTCGGCATTGCTCCTGGTGGGGCTTGCCATGCGGGTCCTGTTGCCAGTCCCCCGGTGGGCTCTTACTCCACCGTTTCACCCTTACCCATGCGGACATGGGCGGTTTCATTTCTGTGGCGCTTTCCGTCGGGTTGCCCCGCCCGGGCGTTACCCGGCACCATTGCTTTGTGGAGTCCGGACTTTCCTCGGGGAAATCCCCGCGGCCATCCAGCCACCCGCGCGTGTTCTGCGCCTACTTGGATGGGGGGCCTAGGTCAACTGAAATTTGTCGGCAAGCGCTGCTGCCATCGTGCAATCGACCGCGCCCAGTGGTCCTGCACCGGCGGGGCGAAAATGCAGGCGAAAGGCCCGCAGCCGCGTTTCTAGGGGGGCATCAGGGTCATATCCAATCCGACCAAGGTTCGCATCAAACACCGCCGCATCCACGCCTGATTGCGCCACAGCATCGGCCCAGACACCAAATCCCATCTGGGCCAAGGCGCGCCAATCAAACCGCGCCCCTGGGTCCGCCTTGCGCCCCAATGCGATATCGGAATGACCAATCACAGAGTGAGGCGGAATATCATTGCGCGTGCAGACCCCAGATAACAGGGTGACAAGCGCATGTATCTGTGGTGCTGGAAAGGGGTGATCCCCCCGATTGCACAGTTCGATCCCGATCGAGGCGGAATTCACGTCACGACAGCCCTGCCAAAAACTCTGGCCCGCATGCCACGCACGCATATCGTCGGAAACCAATTGCGTCACAGTACCGCTTTCAGAAATCACGTAATGGGCAGATACCTGATGCACAGTATCACACAGCCGTTCAATCGCCTCGGCAGCGCTGTTCATCGCTGTATAATGCAGGATCACCCATTTTGGCATCAGCCCCCCTTTTCGTTCGCCAAAATTTGGCGACGGGATCTGATCTACGATCACTTCTTAATCGCCGCACGGAAAGGTGTTGGATCCCACCGACAGGCAAATCCATCGCCATCGGGATCAAGTCCATAGCGGTCACGCTCTGGTCCGCCCGCTTTCAAAAACGCTTCTTGTGCGGCCGCATTGGACACATATTTCGCACAGTTTCGCAAACTGCGGTTTTCTGATTGGAACAGACTGCGCGAATAAAGCGGTTCCCCAACTGGGTTTGACGTTTTGATCGCATAGGCCACGATATTTGGAATATCTGTGCCAGGACGCGTTGGAACCTCGGTTGGTTCGATCAGGGTGTAAAGTGCGCGGTTTCTCTCAAGGCGCTCTGCATCGCTTTCAATGGATTGGCGATCACTGACCGCACCAAAATCCTGCTCATCCGATAGACCTGGATTGTTTGGCGCAGGCAATGGTGCGGTTGTTGCCGCCACCTCTTCCTCTACCTCTGGCACAATTTCAGTGGGCAATGTATCCAGCACCTCAATCGGGGCGTGCAGGCCCGCCAATTCCGCATCGCGCGTTTGTTGTTCTTGGGCGGGCACATAAGTGCTATTTGGTACATCAGTGCCGCCGCAAGCGGCCAAGGTCAAACCCATTGAGAGTATAAATAATGTCCGCATGTCCCCTGTCCCTATTTTATCCACGGTGATGTGTTACCACCATTTATTGGGCTTGGCGACAAACCCCGCAGATTGTTCAAGCGCATAAGCAGTATTCAGCAAATCGCCTTCTTCCCATGGGCGTCCAATCAACTGTAGACCCAATGGCAACCCTTGTGCATCCAATCCTGCAGGAACCGAGATACCCGGCAATCCCGCCAAGTTCACCGTCACAGTAAACACATCGTTTAAATACATTTGCACGGGATCTGCATCTGTCATTTCCCCCAAGCCAAAGGCCGCCGATGGGGTTGCAGGTGTCAAAATCGCATCCACACCTGCGGCAAACACATCTTCAAAATCTTTTTTGATCAAAGTGCGTACGCGCCGCGCGCGGTTATAGTAGGCATCATAAAATCCGGCTGACAACACGTATGTGCCGATCATAACGCGGCGCTGAACCTCTGGTCCAAATCCTTCTGCGCGGGTTTTTTCGTACATTTCCGTAATGCCATCGCCCGCACCCAATGTTGCACGAAGCCCAAAACGTACCCCATCATAGCGTGCAAGGTTTGATGACGCCTCAGCGGGGGCAATCACGTAGTAGGCAGGCAGTGCGTATTTTGTGTGCGGAAGCGAGATGTCAACAATCTCGGCCCCTGCATCCCGCAACATTTCGGTCCCACTTTGCCACAGTGTTTCGATTTCGGCGGGCATCCCGTCCATACGGTATTCTTTTGGAATACCAATCTTTTTCCCGCGAATATCGCCTGTGAGCATGGCTTCAAAATTCGGCACGGCGATATCTGCGCTCGTGCTGTCTTTGGGATCATGGCCACACATAGTTTCCAACATGATCGCCGCATCGCGCACCGATTTCGTCATGGGTCCCGCCTGATCAAGGGATGAGGCAAAGGCAACAATGCCCCAGCGTGAGCACCGTCCATAGGTCGGCTTGATCCCCACAATGCCCGTGAATGCGGCAGGTTGACGGATGGATCCACCCGTATCGGTCCCCGTTGCCGCCAAACACAAATCCGCCGCAACGGCCGAGGCAGACCCGCCTGATGATCCACCAGGCGTTAGGTTACGCTCATCCACCTTCCACGGGTTGACCGCATCGCCATAAACGGATGTTTCATTGGAACTGCCCATGGCGAATTCGTCCATGTTCAATTTGCCCAACATCACGGTGCCTGCGTCCTTCAACTTTTGGCTGACGGTGCTTTCATATTCGGGTTTGAACCCTTTCAAAATGCCACTCGCCGCTTGGCTATCGACACCTTGGGTACAAAACAAATCTTTGATGCCCAATGGAATGCCGCACATATCGGGGGCATCCCCCGCTGCAATGCGCGCATCCGCCGCCGTTGCGGCCGCAATCGCCAAATCAGGTGTTTTGTGTACATAGGCGCCCAACGCATCTGCCGCATCAATGGCATCCAAACAGCTTTGTGTCAGTTCGACCGAGGTGATTTCCTTGGCACGCAGTTTGTCACGCGCATCCGCAATCGTAAGTTTGTGTAGATCGCTCATTATTCCACCACCTTTGGCACCACAAAAAATCCTTCACGCGCATCTGGTGCGTTCTTTAGAACTTTGTCCTGTTGGCTCCCGTCTGTCACTTCATCAACACGGCGCTTCAAACGTTGTGGGGTGACGGATGTCATCGGATCAACACCCTCAACATCCACCTCATTCAACTGTTCAATAAATCCAAGGATTGTGTTGAACTCTTGCGCCAAGGCAGGAAGCGCGTCTTCCTCGACCTTGATGCGCGCAAGTTTCGCAACCTTTGCTGCTGTCGCCGTATCAATCGACATATAGGCTCTCCATCATTCGTTTGCCCTCGTTTAACGCTTGGCGCGCTTCCCTGCAAGCATATGGCGATGATAAACCTCAATCATCCACGCCAACATCACCGCGTTCAAAATATGCCACAGAAAATGGGTGCCCACTGGGTGCATATGGCACAGCGGTTCATCCGCCCAACGCGCCCCCATCGAGGCCACCAAAATACCCACACCAATCGTCAACCCACGCGCAACATCGGACAATTTGCGCCGCAACAGATAGGCGTAAATCAGGATTAGGATCGGCACGGGCACATACCCACGTATTGAGCCCAAAAATTCCCAATCCGAAATCATTCATCCAATCCCAGTGGCAAAAGGGAAAAAACCTACCACGGCCAGCCACGATACCCCGCGTGAGGCGTCAAAATAATCTCGCGTTGCCACATAAATATAGACCAAGATGAACATCAGGATCGGTAAAACATCGGCCAAACCCGCCCAAGTTTGCGCAAATGTGTGAAACAAAAACGACCCGATCCCGATCAGCGCCAAAATCACCGCCAACACACGCCCCATCACGGGTAGGTCAGGACGCCGCCACGCCCAAAGTGCCGCAATCAAAAACGCGGCATTCGTCATCGCATTGATAGGTTGGGACCAAAACGCCGCATCCACACGCTCACAATACCCACCAACCGCTTCGAACCACTCCACCTGATCCCCCTTCCCCATCGCCAATCACGCGCAAAATGCACCGCACTTGAGCATGTTTGGCATATCCTGCGTGCGTCAGCACACAATTTTCCAACCGCTTGGTCAATAATGTGGTAGCCTAATTTAAAATAAACAGGGAACAAATATGAAAATTACATTCTTAGGACACGCCTCATTTCGCATTGAAATTGCCGATCAAACACTTCTGATTGATCCCTGGCTGACGGGAAATCCGGTTCTTTCAGAAGATCAACATCCGGCAGCTGTGGCAGGTGCCACGCATATCCTCCTGACGCATGCGCATTTTGATCATATGGCAGATGTGGTGCGCCTTTCTAAAGAGCTGAATGTTCCCTTGGTTGGCCAATATGATTTGATGAGCTGGCTTGAGGAAAGCGAAGGGCTGTCGGTCGTCGGCTTTAACAAAGGCGGCACAGTCACCCTTGGCGATGTTGCTGTCACGATGGTCAACGCCGTTCATTCCTCAACCACCCGCACGGAAAACGGTCTGCAGGCAATGGGCAGCGAATGTGGTTTCATGATCGAAGCAGAGGGGCGCACGATATACGTCTCTGGCGATACAGATGTCATGGCGGACATGGCGCTATTCAATGATCTGCACGAACCCGAAATCGGCATTCTGGCCTGCGGGGGGCATTTCACCATGGATATGAGGCGTGCGGCCTATGCGGCAAACAAATTCTTTAACTTCACCACAATCATCCCCTGCCATTATCGCACCTTCCCCATTCTTGAGCAAAGCGCACAGGTTCTAATCGACGAAGTGCCCAGCGCGCGGATCATCGAACCCGAGGTGATGGTGCCTTTCACGCTTTAACTCTCGGGGACGAATAGAACCTCATCCAATGGCGCGCGTTCGGTTCTGAATTGATTGGCGGGATGCGCGGCGTCGGCATAGCCAAACGAAATCGCGCATAACACATCACGATCCTCTGGGATGCCCAACGTCTCGCGCACAATGTCGCTCATCTCCGCGATTGAGGCTTGGGCAATCGTCGCAATGCCCTTTGCCTCTGCTGCCATCATAAAGGCGGTTACAAAGGCCCCGCAATCCAACACGCCATAGGCCCCCAACTCTTTCGGGGTGGTAATCACAACCGCTTGGGGTGCGCCAAAAAAGCGGTAATTCTCTAACATCTGTGCGCGTGATCCTGCGCGATCCCCGCGTTCAACACCGACCGCTTGATACAATTGCAATCCACAGGTGCGTCTGCGCTCTGCGTGTTTGCCTGTCGCTTTTTCTGGAAATGGCACATCTGGCACACCCTCGTCCGCCATCGCTGCCGCCATTACTTTTTCAGATAGGGTGTCTCTGACATCACCCCTCACCAAATGCACCTGCCAGGGTTGGAAATTACACCATGACGGCACCTTTTGCGCGGCTTGAATGATCGCGTGAATATCCTCTATGGGAACGGCCTTGTCATGCAATGCACGACAGGAATATCGCCCATCTAGTATTTTATTAAGTGTCTCAAAATCACTGCTCATTATGACGTCCAATCAGTTTTAAAATTTCAGCGCGATGTGCGTCGCGCACGCAAATATCCCCAATGCACGGCTGCGCACCATCAAATCGCGGTGCGGGGGCCGCGCATAGCATGCCATCCACCTCTTGCCAGATGCCGCGGTCCTGAATGTGCGGGTCACTTTGCGCCTGCCATGGGGAATAAACGGGAGCGACACAGGCATCTGATCCCTCAAACAATTCCGTCCAATGCGACTGGGGTTTTGCGGCAAAGATCGCAGCAAGTGCACGCGACTGATCCGGCCAGCGTTTTGGATTATACTGCTCTGCGAAGGCTTCTGTATCCTGCAATCCCAGAATGT
>JAFMKS010000051.1:0-4138 GCA_017852835.1 Paracoccaceae bacterium | reverse complement strand
CCGCCACCAATATCGCCCACAACCGTTGGCGGTGTTTGGGGGCGATCCCCAGCACCCGATGCATACCACAACGCCCCTGTTAGGGCCGCATAGTTGAAATCATGTCCGGCCTGCTTCGCCCGCGGCCCCGTTTGGCCCCACCCTGTCATGCGTCCGTAAACCAGATGCGCGTTGGTGGTGCGCAGATCATCTGGGCCCAACCCCAGACGTTCCATAACACCGGGGCGAAACCCCTCAATCACCCCATCGGCCTGTGCACAGAGCTGACGTGCAATTTCGCGATCAGCCTCTTGCTTCAAATCTAGCACGATTGATTTTTTCCCACGATCCAATGGGCTGTGCCCTGTCCGCGCAGGCGATTGAACGCCTCCCGCGCGATGAATGACGATCACCTCTGCCCCCATTTCGGCCAACATGGCCCCCGCAAATGGGGCAGGTCCCAGTGCCTCAAATTCCACAATACGAACGCCTGATAGCATCCTCGCCTCCTGTCATTGCGATGACACTAACCGCATTTAATATTGACGCAAGTGCGCCCCTCGCAGTTTTTGGTAACCCAAATGCCAAGACATGCTAAAATCCTCGGGAATAAAGAGTTGAGCAGTCTTCATGTCTAAACTTTCGCGTGCGGAAACGCCCGCAGAAAAAGTTGCCAACGGCGAATTTATTTTGCAGGTGGCCGAACGTATCATTCGGGACGGATGATTTGAGGCCTTGTCCATGAACCGACTGGTGCAGGAGACGTGTTGTGCCAAAGGAACCCTGTATCTGAATTTCACGACGCGCCACGAAATTTTGGCCTCGCTTTGCGTGCAATTTTAATGAGTTAGCATCATAGGTTGGGCGAAAGCCTGACTAAGGCACTAAATTATGATGAATTTTGCGCCCGCTATATGCGTGAATTAACCTATGATACTCTGTTTATGCCTATGCTGGTATTGGAACGGCGCGATCTGGAAACGGGTTTGCCCGATGGTACCTATGCGCAGGTCAGTCTTGCGCTGCAACGCGTGTTGGGGGAACAGGCCGAAGTGTTCAAAGAAACATTGGATGTGACGGATCAGCTTGCCTCAAACTTGGTTTGGGCCTTTTACACGGCGGCGCTGGGGGCCGTGCAATTTCCAAAATCCCCAAATATGCGGGCCTCCGTTTCGTTTGTGGTGCGCAAATTCCAAGAGGCATCACGCTTTGACACATTATTCCGCAATTTGGTGGATCAATTTGCACCCTAATCCGTCCTTGCCCAGACAGACCCCTCTTGCATTGATCGCATTTCAATCGCACAGTTTACCAAAGCGAACCTGGGAAGCAGGAGGATGGTATGGCAACTGTCGATTTGAACGCCGATATGGGCGAAGGCTATGGTCCATGGAAAATGGGCAATGATGACATTTTGCTGGACATCGTAACCTCTGCCAATATCGCATGTGGATTTCATGCGGGCGATCCAAATATCATGTTAAGCACCATGAAGAGGGCTGCGGAAAAAGATGTGGGCATTGGCGCCCACCCAGGGTTTCACGACATCGAAGGGTTTGGCCGCAATCGTCTGTCCATTCCCATCGGCACCCTACAAAACCAGGTACGCTATCAGGTGGGTGCGGCATTGGGCATGGCGCGCGCAGCGGGAACAACAGTTCGGCACATCAAATTGCATGGGGCCATGTCCAATATGGCATCCGAGAATGCAGACATGGCCTATGCACTATATGATGCCGCCCTGTCGGTCGCGCCCGAGGCGACAATTATGGTGTTGGCTGCCACAGCGCACCAAGAGGCTGCGGAAAAATTGGGATGCAAATGGATTGGCGAAATTTTTGCCGACCGCGCCTACAATGATGATGCCACTCTGGTTGATCGTAAATTGCCGGGCGCTGTGATCCACGATGCGACAATTGCAGGACCGCGGATTGCCGACATGCTCGAGGCAGGTGCGATTATCACCCAATCGGGCAAACACATCCCGACGAAAATCGATACAATTTGCCTGCATGGGGACACACCTGAGGCGATTAAAATTGCAAAGTCAACGCGTCAGGCCCTGCGTGATCGCGGGATCCAATTGAAAAAATTCGATGCTGAATGACTGTCTGCAGATACTTGGAAATTTCTTGTCTAGAAATTTTGGCGACAAAATTAAATGTTTTCTTGACATAAGACTTCCGCACAAGCTTGGATGTGCAGACGTGGTGGACACGTCGAATGTGTGCACTATAATGATAACAGGCTTAGATACACCAGATTTTCGGCTTGCAGCGTTGAAATCGGTTACATAAGCTCACCAATACGCTTAACATTGGGAGATGTTAGCAAATAATGCAAAACAGTGAGGAGTTGACTTGCATGGAACGTCGTAAATTTTTAACAGGTGCAGCGGTTGGTGCGGGCGCAGCAGCGCTTGCTTCACCAGCAATCTCAGGCGGTCACACAAAAGTGATGACGGTCGTTTCAACTTGGCCACGAGATTTCCCGGGCTTGGGTATTTCTGCACAACGTTTTTGTCAACGTGTGAATGAAATTTCTGGAGGCGCTATAACAACAGAATACTTCGCGGCTGGGGAGCGCGTAGGTGCGTTCGACTCATTTGATGAGGTATCTTCAGGTAATGCTCACGCATACATCGGCGCGGACTATTACTGGACGGGTAAACATGCAGGTTTCGCTTATTTCACATCTGTTCCATTCGGTATGACAACACAAGAATGGACAGCATGGATCAAGTTTGGTGGCGGCCAAGAACTTTGGGACGAGCTATCCGGAGAATTTGGATTGAAAAAGCTTCCAGTTGGTTCAACAGGCACGCAAGCCGGTGGCTGGTTCAACAAAGAAATCGAAAGCCCAGATGACTTTAAAGGTCTGAAAATGCGTATGCCAGGTCTCGGTGGTCAGGTTATCACAAAAATGGGTGCGTCATCCGTATCTCTTCCTGGCGGTCAAATTTATGAAAACTTGGTTTCCGGCGCTATTGAAGCGACAGAATGGGTTGGTCCATACAACGATTACTTCATGAAGTTTTACGAGGCGGCAAAATATTACTATACTGGGGGTATGCATGAACCTGGTGGTGGTTTGGCACTCGGCTTGAATGCTGAGTGGTGGGGAAGTTTGTCAGACACTGAGCGTGCAATCATTACTGCGGCAGCGAATGAAGAGCATGCAGCGGCACACGACGAAGCGATGGCCAAAAACGGCGAATACCTACAGAAACTAATCGACGAGCAAGGCGTTCAAGTACGCGCATTCAACGAAGATGTATGGGACGGATTTGCCGAAGCCGCAGAAGAAGTATTCGAAGAAACTCGCGACCATTCTGCAATGGCAGCGAAAATTGACGACAATTTTCAGGCGAAACTTCGCGAAATCGGCGGGTCAATTGCTTCATTCGAAGGCCAGTTTGTTACTCAGCGTAACCGTATCTTGGGTCTTGGCTAAGACCTTAGGTCAACAAGATATTGGGGTCCCTTTCGGGGCCCCTTTTTCATAATCCAAATAGGGTTATCATCTTTTGCTCTAAACAAGGAAAACTTGAAATGGCGCAGTCTACGCAAACGCCAGAATTCCCAAAATATGGCCAACCCGCGCCGATTGCGCGCCTGTTTGGTTGGTTCATGATGGCGGCACTCGGTGCATTTTTGATCAACAACGTTTTGATTGTAGCTTATGAAATGCCAACGGCCATGGCGTTTTTATCTGATGGTTTCAGCCTGAATGGCATGGTCACGCCAGCGATATATTTGATCGCGTTTATCATCGCGGCCTATTATGTTTTGACGAACCCACATAATGCCTTGCGCTACGATGCGGCCAAACTTCATCGGTTTAACACCTTTTTTGTGCGGGCGATGTTTTGGTCGGTTTTCTTTGTTGGATTGGCAGATGCCATTGTGGCGTTCATGCGTGTTGAAAACATCTTCGTCGCTTGGCTTGGCGAAGAACAGGCCCGTGCATTTGGACGCAGTGCATTTGTTGCCCCCTACGTGCACATGCCGATGATCGCCCTTGGGATTGTTGTTGCAATATTTACGCGCACACTTGGGTTTACATGGCTTGCCCTATTGATTGTTGCGGCGGAACTGTTGATCGTTCTATCGCGCTTTATCTTTTCTTACGAACAGGCCTTTATGGGCGATTTGGTGCG
>JAFMKS010000006.1:49505-58925 GCA_017852835.1 Paracoccaceae bacterium | reverse complement strand
ACGCCTAAAAAACGTGCGATCACCTCGCGCACAGATTCATATTTTTCGGTGGCCAGGTTGCTTAGGTAATGCAAACCCCGATGCACATTTGCGTATTCATGTGCATAAGCACGTTCCATCGCGTCAATCACCAACTTTGGTTTTTGTGCCGAAGCGCCGTTGTCCAGATAAACCAGTGGTTTCCCGTTTACTTCACGTGATAGAATTGGAAAATCACTGCGTATTTTATTGACGTCAAACATTACATCGCCCCCGCGAAAATAATTGCCACAAACCCAACGGAAACACCTGCGACAGTGCTGCCTAATACAATTGTCACAATGGATTTTAATGCGCTTTCAAATCCATGCGCGCGATCCACCATCGCAACGAAAATCCAAAGCGTCAAAACAAAGATCACTAAGGATGCCAAACCACTTAGAACGATTGAAACAAATGACAGCAGCGTTGACAGCATTTGAAACACAAATTGCATCCACTGCAGCCATGACATGACAATCAACAAGGCGTTGAAATCACCCTGTCCGCCAAACATGCGTCCAATCCGAGAGGATGCCAGCGCGCTAACCAATGTCATGACGAATATCATGATCGCCACGGGCAATGGCCCCATGACAAGGCCCGGTCCCACGACAATCACAAATGGATTATCGCCATTCATGGACACATTGGACACAAATAAGGAAATAACACTCAGGCACACCGACACCGCGAAAAGCGAGATGATTTGAGGCCGCAACAACCCCAATCCCAACAAATGTTCAGCGACTGATTTGGGATCACGCGGCGCGTCCAATGTCAGGCGTGTCAGATCAATCATGCGATTTCCCTAATTTAGAAATAGCCTTAAAGCCTGATGTCACAAACCACACAATGATCGCAAACCAAATAAAGCCCACGATATTTTGTGCCCCACCTGCCCCGATGAACCCACGCACCAATCCGTGCAGGAACATAAATGGGAGGGATGCAAAAAAGGACCAGAACAATACAATGCGCACCTGATCCATACGTGCACGCCCCATCAGAACACGCTGAATACCCCACAACATCATCGCCAGCACATAGAACACCAATGGCATAATAAAGACCCATGCCAATAGCGCACCGCCCATCAAATCAGTTACATCCTTGGCTTCCAGATGCGCCTGACGCGCAAGTGCGGGCCATGAGGATACGAATGTACCAACACAGCCCCCCATCAAAATGGCCAGAGTCCGACTTTCTGACACCTCACCGTCCAGCAGACCTGCAAAGACCTGCTGGGGTTTGCGATATGTGGTGATGATATCCTGAACGATCGACATTACGGGCGATGACGCTCTAACCAGCCTTCAAGCTTGTCGACGATCAAATCAGACAGCGTATCGCTTTCTATTTCATCAACAGCCTCAGCCAAAAACGCGAGGGTCAGCAAATCTGTCGCCTGATCCTTGGGAACACCGCGCGAACACAGATAAAACAACGCCTCTTCATCAAGGGCACCTGATGTGGATCCGTGTGAACAGGCAACGTCATCGGCATAGATTTCCAATTCAGGCTTGGCCAAGAACTGACTATCATCATCTAACAACAAGGATTGGCTGATCTGATACCCATCGGTTTTTTGTGCGTCTGGTTTCACAAGGATTTTTCCCTGAAATACCCCTGTTGCCCCGTTGCGCAGCACCTTTTTGAACACCTGACGGCTTTCGCAACCGACCGCATCATGGGTGATGAACACCGTGTCATCGTGATGGAAATCCCCGTCCCCAACAGATGCCCCCGCGACATGGGCCGTGGCGTCATCACCGTTCAAACGCAAAACGCATTCATTGCGGGTTAGTGCGCCATTTGCCGTTAGCGTAAAGGATTTGAACACGCTTTCGGTTCCCAAATCGGCAAAAATATGTGTCACCGCGCGGCGTTCATGGTCGCGCCCTTGGGTGCGAACATGGTGGAATGTTGCGCGATCAGCCACGAAAACCTCACATGATTTATTAAAACGCGCTGCCGCTGGACCATTTTCCAAAAGGGTCAGTTCAGCCCCCTCTTCCAGTTTGATCACATGATGCAAAATCGCATCAGATGTTTCGTTGGCATGGCGATAGCTGATGTTGACGGGTTTTTCGACCTTACCCGTGACATGGATCAACACACCATCGGTTGCATAGGCCGTGTTAAGCGCCGCAAATGGACGCTGAACGGGGGTTTGTCCAATCGCCTCAAGTGCGCCATAGCAGTCCGCTGTCCAATGGGTATCTTGACCCTCTGCATCGCTTAGACGTTCGATGGACATATTTGATCCGCTTAGCTCGTCTGAGGCCGTTGCATCAAACACACCGTCCACAAATACTATTTCCAAACGATCAATTGTGTCAAACACATCCGTTTCTTTGGGGTCGAACAGTGCGGCCTTGGGGGCCTCAATCGCGTTCAAACTTTTGGGATCGGTAAACCGCCAATATTCATCCCGCGGTGCAGGCAGGCCCATTGATTGCAAACGTTCTACCGCCGCTGCGCGGTTTTTAGCATTCCATGCTGACGCTGGAACGCTTAGGCCCGCCACGCGATCCTGAAGTTGTGAAATTCTGCTTTCTGCGATGCCCATTAGGCGACCTCCGCCAAGATGTCGGCATACCCGTTTTGTTCAACCTCAAGGGCCAATTCTGGACCACCTGTTTTCACGATACGACCGTTCGCCATGATATGCACAACATCAGGTTTGATGTGATCTAATAGGCGTTGATAGTGTGTGATCACCAAAAATCCACGGCCTTCGTCACGCAGGGCATTCACACCTTCGGACACCAATTTCATGGCATCGACGTCCAAACCACTGTCTGTTTCGTCCAAAATGCACATTTTGGGTTCTAACATCGCCATTTGCAGAATTTCGTTACGCTTTTTCTCGCCGCCTGAAAATCCAACGTTCACAGGACGCTTTAGCATATCGGAATCAATTTTTAGCGTTTTGGCACGTTCACGCACGACCTTCAGAAATTGGGCCGCGGACATTTCGTCCTCTCCGCGCGCTTTGCGCTGTGCGTTTACGGCGGTCCGCAGGAATGTCATGTTACCCACACCTGGGATTTCAACAGGATATTGGAACGCCAAAAACAGGCCTGCTGCCGCACGCTCTTCTGGTTCTAACTCAAGCAGGTCTTCACCATCAAGACTGGCTGACCCACCCGTGACCTCGTATCCATCTTTGCCAGACAACACGTAGGAAAGTGTTGATTTGCCTGATCCATTCGGCCCCATAATCGCGTGCACCTTACCCGCCTCAACGGTTAGGTCGACACCCTTTAGGATTTCTTTGTCTTCCTCGGCCAACGATACTTGTAGGTTTTTGATTTCCAGCATGTGGGTTTTCCTTTTTTCTAGCCTTTAAAGGCTCGTAAGTGATTGCGCAATTCATCCGGAGCAAAATCCGCAAGCTGATCGAGTTCGCTGGATGACAATGCGCGCAGTTCAGTTTTAATTTGATCAAGCACACCGATGCGACCAACCATGCGCTTGGCAAGTCCGCGCGCAAAGGTCACGCGATCAACAACTGGGTGCAAAATTTTGTTTTGACCTTTCAGATCTTGTTCAACCAATGCGTCAATCAAATCCGTATAAAGAGGTTTATCCAAAGGGTTCGCACCCATATCCAAAATATTTGGAGACCGCTTAAATTTCAGCGTTTTGGATAAAAACTCTGTTCGTTTCATTACGCGACAACCACCGCTGTGCCGGACATGGACACCATGAGCATACGTTCGCAAACAAACTCATAATCCAGATCAACACCGTCAACAGCATTTGTGACACGCGCGCGTGCCTCATCCGCCAATTCCGCTTCTGCGATTTGTCGGGCATCTGCCAATTTTTGTTCATAGGCGTCCGAACGACCCCCACTCACATCGGTGGTTGAGACAAAGAAATCGCGCACAATATTGGCACCCATTGTCGCCTCACCGACCACGATGCCTTTGTATTCGCGAATTGTTTGCCCTTCTGTAAACTGCGTTGTAGTTATGATCATTCCTATTCTCCATCCCAATAATCATACATAAACCACATATGATCGATGGGACGTGACACCTAGCCCACCGATCCTTCAAGTGAGATGGCAACCAACTGCTGGGCCTCCATCGCAAATTCCATTGGCAGCGCCTGAAGCACATCCTTACAGAACCCGTTCACAACAAGCGCAACAGCCTCTTCCTCGTCCATACCGCGTTGGCGGCAATAGAACAGTTGATCATCATCAACTTTTGACGTGGTCGCCTCGTGTTCCACACGGCTCGAGTTATTTTTGACCTCGATATAGGGTACCGTATGCGCACCACATTTATCACCGATCAGCAAACTGTCGCATTGGGTGTAATTCCGACTGTTTTTCGCGCGTGGGTGCATGGTAACCAACCCGCGATAGGTGTTTTGGGCCACGCCCGCACTGATCCCTTTGGAGACAATGCGTGATTTGGTATCTTTGCCCAAATGGATCATCTTGGTGCCTGTATCGGCCTGCTGATGATTGTTCGCAATCGCGATCGAATAAAACTCGCCCTGCGATTCATCGCCGCGCAGGATGCAGGATGGGTATTTCCATGTGACCGCTGACCCTGTTTCAACTTGGGTCCACATCACCTTGGAACGGGCACCTCGGCAATCCGCGCGTTTGGTCACGAAATTATAAATACCCCCCTTACCGTTTTCATCACCTGGGAACCAGTTTTGGACGGTTGAATATTTTACTTCTGCATCTTCTTCGATGATAATTTCAACAACGGCCGCGTGCAGCTGGGCTGTGTCACGTTGTGGGGCGGTGCAGCCTTCAAGGTAGGACACATAAGATCCCTTGTCCGCGATGATCAACGTACGTTCAAACTGACCTGTGTTTTCCGCATTGATGCGGAAATAGGTGGACAATTCCATCGGGCAGCGCACGCCCGGTGGGATGTAAACAAAGGATCCATCTGAAAACACAGCGCTGTTCAATGTGGCGTAGAAGTTGTCAGACACAGGAACAACAGAGCCAAGATATTTTTTCACCAATTCTGGGTGTTCGCGGATCGCCTCAGAAATCGAACAGAAAATGACGCCTGCCTTTTTCAATTCGTCTTGGAATGTTGTGCCGACAGAGACCGAGTCAAATACCGCATCAACGGCCACTTTACGACCCTCGGCGGGCGCGTCTTCTGCCCCTTCGATCCCTGCAAGGATCATCTGTTCCTTAAGCGGGATGCCCAGCTTTTCGTACGTCGCCAGTAGCTTTGGATCAACCTCATCCAAGGATTTGGGTTTTTCTGCCATGGATTTTGGACGCGCATAGTAATATTGATCCTGAAAATCGATCTCAGGGTAGTTGACCATCGCCCATTTGGGTTCGTCCATCTGTGTCCAACGTTCAAACGCAGACAGACGCCATTCGGTCATCCATTCTGGTTCGTCGTTTTTCTCGGAAATCAAACGCACGATGCCTGGGTTCACGCCCTTGGGCGCGTATTCCATTTCAATCTCAGTTTCCCAACCGTATTTGTAGGTGCTGACTTCACGCACGGCATCTACGGTTTCCTGATCGACGCCTTCTTTGACCTCAAATTGATCCAAAGTCACCTTATGGCTCCTTATACACTTGCGCCCTGACGGGCCATGAATTTTTCATATGCAGACGTCCATTTTTCAACAAACATCATTACGTCTTCTTCGCTCGTTGTGGGGCCCAATGACACGCGCAGCGCGCAGGCAGCATCCGCCTCACTATATCCCATCGCTATTAGCACACGGCTTGATTTCACCTTTCCACTTGAACAGGCTGATCCCGCCGACACCGCAATCCCCGCAAGATCCATTTGCATCACCTGCGTTTCCCCTTTCCAACCTGGGGTGATCATGCATGTGGTATTTGGCAAACGATTTGCGGTATTCCCGACAAAAATAGTTCTATTTGAGGATTGTGCAATGGCAATTTCTAGAATGTTTCTAAGTTTTTCAACTTTACCCCACACCCCTGTAGCCAAATCGCGGGCAGAGGCATCTGCCGCGGCGCCAAAACCCGCAATCCCAATGATATTTTCGGTGCCTGAACGCCGTCCCATTTCCTGACCACCCCCGCGCAATTGTGCGGCGATGTCGGTTCCTTTCTTCAAAACCAATGCACCAACACCTTTGGGACCACCCAATTTATGGGCCGATAGCATAGCCATCTGCGCACCTGACCAATCAAAGGCCACAGACATCTTGCCAAAGGCCTGCGTCATATCCGATGCAAATAGCCCCTCTGGCAGATCCTGAATGATGCCCGTTTCGGAATTCGCAAGCTGCAATGTGCTCTGCTCTGGGCATGTCACATCTACCGCACCCATAACATCGACCGCTTGGTCGACGATACAATTTGCACTAACCGCCTCGTGTTCAATGTGGGAACAATGCACCTCTGCGCCAGCCAAACACAATGCCGCCGCCTCGGTCGCACCAGAGGTGAATACGATATCAGCCGCCTGTGCGCCCATCGCAACCGCCACTTGTTCGCGCGCACGTTCCATGATCATTTTCGCCGCGCGACCCTCTTGGTGAACGGATGAGGGATTTCCAACCTCATCCATTGCCGCGATCATCGCCGCACGTGCTTCAGGCCGCAACGGCGCCGTGGCATTATAATCCAGATAGATCCTTGCCACTATCCAGTACCGCCTACATCTGTGTCATCATCATCATCCACAACCGCGAACAGGGATTGCACCGCAGGACAGGGCGCAATTTCATTTTCAATCACATCGGACAAACGTGTTTGATGCAGAAAGACATAGACATGTGCGCTCAACCCCTCCCACATGCGGTTGCTTAGGGATTGGGCCTTGCTGCCCGATTGACCACCCTGCGCACCTGCCCCTTTGTGAAGCGCATCAATCGTTTCATCGACGGCGGACAAAATATCAACCACGCGAATTTCATGGGTGGATTTAGACAATTTATATCCCCCCCCAGGCCCGCGCACGGATTCAACCAAACCACTGCGGCGCAGTTTCACAAACAGCTGTTCAAGATAGGCCAGTGAAATATCCTGGCGGCGGGAAATATCCGATAGGGTCACCAATTCATCCCGTTGCTGCAGCGCGATATCGCACAGCGCCACCATTGCATACCGACCTTTTGTGCTGAGTTTCATCCCCGTTTATCCGCAATTTGATTGACCTTGGGCCTATCTGGTCTTATTCCAACACCAAACCCAGTACAGCCTGACTGTATTTAGAATAATTCTAAGAAGGTTGAGCTAATTTGTCAAGAATTACCAACCACCTTTGAGGAGAGTATTTGCGCAATGCCCGAGGTGATTTTTCCAGGTCCTGATGGACGACTAGAAGGCCGTTATCATCCACAAAAAGATCGTGATGCCCCGATTGCCATAGTATTGCACCCACACCCTCAATTCGGCGGAACCATGAACAACAAGGTAGTGTATAACCTCCACTACGCATTTTATAATATGGGCTTTACTGTATTGCGGTTTAATTTCCGCGGTGTTGGGCGATCACAAGGCGAATATGATCAGGGCATTGGCGAATTGTCTGATGCGGCATCAGCCTTGGATTATTTGCAGTCAATGAACAACAATTCAAAACACTGCTGGGTTGCAGGCTTTAGCTTTGGAGCATGGATTGGCATGCAATTGTTGATGCGTCGCCCCGAAATCACAGGATTTATTTCTGTGGCGCCGCCCGCGAATATGTATGATTTTTCATTCCTTGCGCCCTGCCCGTCATCTGGATTGATCATTAATGGCAGCGCAGATCGCATTGCGCCCCCCACGGATACCGTTTCCTTGGTTGAAAAGCTACAGGAACAACGCGGCATCACAATCACACATACGGAAATGGACGGCGCTGGCCACTTCTTTGAAGAGCCGCACATGGACCCAATGATTGACCATGTGACCACCTATGTAAAACGGCGTTTGACCGAAAACACACGGTAATCCCATGCGCCTTGTTGAAGAGCTTGCCGACAATCTGGCCAATGATGCGATTGAATTCGCCAATAAGCTCGGCAACGACGATATGATCTATTAAGCGGCCAAGGTACTCTTGGCCACCTAATCTACGATAGAAGAGGCCTACAGGACATAAATTCGCGTGCGTTTGGCCGAACGACGCGCGAGCCATTTTCTTTAGGAAATGGCACCAGGAACATTAACGCGGATCACTCTGCCACCTGTCCCAATAATGTGCCGCAAAACGTATCCGCCGCAAATGCGCCCGCAAGGGTTTAGTTTTATTTTGCTGACTCAGTGTTGAAAAAATCGCCCTTTAAGTCAACTTTATCAGCCAAAAATGTCACATATTAACGGCTGAATGATCCGTCCAAATTGATCGACGCTGCAACATCAATATTAAGATCGCTTCAGTTGGTCGTTAAACGTGGAAACTCAGACCCCAAATTTACCTGTAAACCGATATCCACTGCGCCATTGAATGTCTCACTTCGAATATCAAGTTGTCCGTCATAACTTTAGATAGTCTGCCGCCCAATCGGCTCTAAATTCCCCAAAACTTCGACAAAAGGTTTATCGTCGAGCTGCACGGCAATCGCGACATAGTTTTGATCGCGTCGCGCAATATATGCATGATCACTGCCTGTATGCTGCGCCCCGTCAACTAAAACATACAACTTGTCTCCAATCAGAACTCTCGTTCCGCATGAAAATGCGATGGATGCAGATGTTTGCACAGTTATGCCACCTGCCGCGCCTGCTCCGCCACCGCCACCGCCACCGCCACCACATAATATCAGACCAATGAGAACACAGTTGATTTTCATAAAATTTGGTTAAACTTGATAAGTTAACCAAACCCTAATTTAACCCTTTTTTTGGAATTTGTTTTCTTTCACCTTGACGGCCAGATCACGTGCAATGGCAAAGGCTCCTTTGATTTTATCGGACTCTTTGCCCCAATCGCGGCGCACAACGATTTTATTGTCCTTGATTTTGGCCAATCCCTTTTGATCCTGAACAAACTCGACCAATCCTTGGGGCGATGCAAATTTGTCGTTGTGGAATTGAATGGTCGCGCCCTTTGGCCCGCCATCCAATTTGGCGATCCCTGCCCGTTTACACATTGATTTGATCCGCACAACTAACAGCAATGTGTTGACTTCGCGTGGCAGTTTGCCAAAGCGGTCGATCAATTCGGCCGCAAACCCTTCGAGTTCAACCTTGGTGCTGAGTCCCGACAAGCGACGATATAAACCCAATCGCACATCCAAATCCGGCACATAATCCTCGGGGATCAGGACAGGAACGCCCAAATTGATCTGTGGGGCCCATTGATCATCCGCCTCCGACAATCCCCCCAATTCGCCCGATTTGATTTTGGCAATCGCCTCTTCCAACATGGATTGGTAAAGCTCATAGCCCACATCGCGCATGTGGCCTGATTGCTCTTCTCCCAA
>JAFMKS010000006.1:3864-49235 GCA_017852835.1 Paracoccaceae bacterium | reverse complement strand
TGTGGCCAGTAGGATATCGTATTTCCCATCATAAAACGCGTTCATGCGGTCATCCAATTCGCCCGCCGCCATTTGACCATGGGCCACGACATAGGAAAGTTCGGGTAATTGTTCCTTTAGGAATTCTTCGACCTCTGGCAAATCCTTGATCCGCGGCACCACGTAAAAGGATTGCCCACCCCGATAATGTTCGCGCAACAATGCCTCGCGAATGGAAATTGGGTCAAATTCACTCACAAAGGTGCGAATGGCCAAGCGATCCACAGGGGGCGTGCCGATAATGGACAGATCCCGCACCCCAGTCAGCGACAATTGCAATGTCCGCGGGATGGGTGTTGCAGACAGGGTCAGCACGTGAATGTCACTGCGCAGCTGTTTCAGACGTTCTTTATGCTGCACACCGAAACGTTGTTCCTCATCAATAATCAACAACCCAAGGTTTGCGATTTTGACGGTTTTGGCCAAAACCGCGTGGGTTCCAACAACAATGTCAATGGTGCCGTCTGCCAATCCCTGACGTGTCAGGCTTGCCTCTTTCCCTGATATAAAGCGGGACAGTTGACGCACGCGGATGGGAAAACCACGGAAGCGTTCCTGAAAACTTAGCGCGTGTTGGCGTGCAAGCAGCGTTGTGGGGGCGATCACCGCAACCTGACGGCCTGACATCGCCGCGACAAAGGCCGCGCGCAACGCGACCTCAGTTTTACCAAAGCCCACGTCGCCACAAATCAGACGATCCATGGGATGACCCGCATCCAAATCGGCAATCACATCTTCTATCGCGCGCAATTGATCATCTGTTTCCTGATAGGGGAAGCGTGCGGAAAAGGCATCCCACATCCCATCGGGTGGTGACATAATCGGGGCACGCCGCAATGCGCGTTCGGCCGCGACGCGGATCAAACGATCGGCCATTTCGCGAATGCGCTGTTTCAGCTTGGCCTTTTTCGCCTGCCATGCCCCGCCGCCTAAACGATCAAGCAGCCCTTCTTCGTGGCCATAGCGGGTCAGCAATTCAATGTTTTCAACAGGCAAATATAGGCGTGATTTTTCCGCATATTCCAGTAGCAAACATTCATGCGCCGCCCCTGCGGCGGTTACCACCTCCAACCTATGAAAACGACCGACACCGTGATCCACATGCACGACCAAATCACCGGGCGACAGGCTTTGAACCTCGGTCAGGAAATTTTCGGCCTTGCGACGTTTTTTCGGCTGACGGATCAGGCGATCACCCAAAACATCCTGTTCGGAAATGACGGTCAGCTCAGGCGTTTCAAATCCCGCCTCTAACCCCCAAACCGCCAGATGAATGCCCCGTTTGCCGATGCGGGTGCCGTTTTGGATTGGGATCACCTCGCCAATCCCTTCATCCTCGATCAATCCTTTCAGACGTTCACGCGCGCCTTCAGAATAACTTGCGATGACAACAGCTGCCGTTTCTGATTTCTTCTTAACATGATCCGCTAAGGCACCAAAAAGGCTGACGTTTTCCAACTGACGCTCGGGCGAAAAATTGCGTCCAATGCGCCCGCCTGCATCGACCACCCCTGGGCCAGAGGCCTGTGCAAGGGGGTGAAATTCGATCACCCGATGCCCGTCAAGCGCCGTGGTAAACGCCGTGTCCTCCATATAGAGCAGCTCAGGCGAAATGGGTTTATAAACCGTATCAATACGGGATTTTTGATCCATCGCAATTTTTCGCGTTTCGTATTGATCAACAATTGTATCCCAGCGCGAAAGGCGCGCGGCAGTGACCTGATCATCAATGGTGATGGTCGCCTTGGCCAGATAATCAAACAGGGTTTCAAGTCCGTCGTGAAAAAACGGCAACCAATGTTCTACACCCTGATGTTTGCGCCCCGCGCTAACGGATTCATAGAGGGGATCATCAGTGCGCGCAGCGCCAAATTCGATCCTGTAATTTTGACGAAATCGACGAATGGCCGCATCATCCAAAATCACCTCTGACACCGGGGCGAGTTCGATAAGCTCAAGCTTTTCTGTCGTGCGCTGTGTGGCCACGTCAAAGCGCCGCGCCTCATCCAAAACATCGCCAAATAAATCCAAGCGCACAGGCGATGCGTGACCCGGTGGGAAAATGTCAATGATCCCGCCGCGAATAGCATAATCGCCCGGCTCCATCACTGTTGGCGCCTGCGTAAACCCCATCCGCACAAGGAAATTACGCAATGCAGCCTCATCCACACGCCGCCCGACTTCGGCGCGAAAAGCGGCCTCTTTCAAAACGTGACGCGCAGGGATGCGCTGCGTGGCGGCATTCATCGTTGTCAGTAGAACAAAGCCTTTGGGCATATCATGGACCAACGCGGCCAAAGTCGCCATACGTGCGGCTGCGACATCCGCATTCGGGGACACGCGATCATAGGGCAAACAATCCCACGCAGGAAATTTGATCACGGGCACATCAGGGGCGAAAAACGCCAATGCCTCGGCCATGGCGGACATGCGTTTATCGTCCCGTGCAATATGCACCACGGGTTCCCCATGCGAATGTAATTCGCGCAGAACCAATTGGGCGTCATACCCTTCGGGCGCACCGCCCATTTTAATGTGTTGCGTGCTCATAACCTGTCCTGGATGCTTAGCCTGCGTGAGTTAGGTCAAAATATTTGCATGTTCAAGGTTATAGATCATTCCCCAAAAGGTACTGAGAAAGATTGTGAAGGCCGCCACCATCAAACAGAGGCGTCTATAGCGCGTAATTAAACCGTAATAGGTTTCATACGTGAACTCCGCGCCGTCCAGCTTCCGCGCAAGCCATAAGCGCAATGGCACAACACTTAGCAGCGGAACAAAAAGTAAAAAAGTGGCCTGCAACAGTTCATGATCATATAAGAACCCCGATACCCCCCAGAGCGCGATCACGAAAGACACAGCCCCCATGCTCAAACTGGGATAGCGGATTTCGGAATAGGACAGGGCCACCTGCGCCTGCAGCAATGTGGCATCCATCATGCGCGCCTGGACATCTGCTTCCGCATTTTTGCCAAGCTTCCAATAGTAATAGGGCAATCCCATCACGCGGGATGTAATCAACGTCCAGATTAGGACCAGCAACGCCCAAAACCACATACTGCTAAATGCATATGTATCAACCTGGTTCAATCTGCGTGACCTTTTCGTTCCTGCCGCATCTGAGCCATAACCTAGCGAGGCGTCAGGGGTTTGCAAGGGCATCCATGCGCTAACACCTTGTGGTCCTTTGCGTTTTGGTGCAATTTTGTAACAAACACGCAGGAGCCACCCAATGAACCCCAATGCACAAGCCGCATTTCCCAAAACACGATTTCGCCGTGCCCGACAGTCCGCGCAGACGCGCGCCTTGATCCGCGAAAACAGTGTCAGCGTCGAAGATTTGATTTGGCCCGTGTTCATATGTGATGGGGATGGCGTTGAACAACCTGTATCCTCGATGCCGGGTGTGGTGCGCCGAAGCGTTGACAAATTGGTCGAAGCCGTGAAAGAAGCGGCCGATTTGGGCATTCCCGCGATCTGTCTGTTCCCCTACACTGATCCTGCCAAGAAAACCAAAGAATGTGCCGAAGCGTGGAACGAAAACAACCTGTCCAACACAGCAACCCGCGCGATCAAGGCAGCGGTTCCTGATATCGCGATCATGACAGATGTGGCGCTAGACCCCTATAATATCGATGGACACGATGGATTTGTGGTTGATGGCGAAATCCTGAATGACGAAACGGTCGAGGCATTGGTAAAACAAGCCCTGTCGCAGGCCGAGGCAGGCGCAGATATCATTGGCCCATCTGACATGATGGACGGACGCATTGGCGCGCTGCGGGACGCACTGGAAAGCAATGGTCATAAGAACGTCATGCTGATGTCCTATGCCGCGAAATACGCCAGTGGGTTTTATGGACCCTTCCGCGATGCGGTTGGGGCATCTGGTGCGCTGAAGGGCGACAAATACAGCTATCAGATGGATCCTGCCAATAGTGATGAGGCGCTGCGTTTGGTTGCGCGTGACCTAAGCGAAGGCGCTGATATGGTCATGGTCAAACCTGGTATGCCCTATCTGGATATTTGCCGTCGCGTTAAGGACGCCTTTGGTGCGCCGACCTATGCCTATCAGGTGTCGGGTGAATACGCGATGATCCAAGCAGCCATTCAAAACGGATGGCTTGATGCTGATAAAGTGATTATGGAAAGCCTGCTGACGTTCAAGCGTGCTGGATGTGATGGCATTTTGACGTATTTCGCCCCCGAAGCTGCGCGTAGACTTGCCAAAGGAGGATGACAGCGCGCTGAAAACGCGTTATATTCAGGCAAAATAACAAACGAGCAGGTAAACTAATATGCAACGTTTTTCACGACGCGCATTTGCGGGGCTGATATTGGCGGCATCTGTTGCAGGATGTGCCGCAGTTGAACATGTTAAAGAAGCGCTTCCAAAACAAAATACAGAAGACGGAGCAGCGCGCATTGAAGCGAGAGTGGATGCAACGTTAGAGCGGATGTATTCGGAATACCCAGAAACTGTGCAACTTAGCGCACGCGCCTCCGGAATTTTGATCATGCCTCTCATTACAGAAGCAGGCTTTGGTTTTGGTGGTGGCTATGGCAAGGGAGCATTGCGAGTCGATAACGTAACGCAAGAATACTACTCAACCTCATTGGCAACGACGGGTTTGCAAATTGGGGCAGAGCAATATGCTTACGTCCTATTTTTCATGACAGATGACGCATTGGCGAATTTCCGTAATTCACAGGGCTTTGAAGTTGGAGGCAACATTGATTTCACAGGCGGACGCCAGGGTGAGACGTTGCGAGCGAACACAACCACAGTGTTGTCCGAAGTTGTGGCAATGTCTTTTGGCCAGGCTGGCATTCGCGTTGGTGCTACATTGGAAGGCACTAAATATACACGTATTTTCCCATAAGCTTCTCATCATGCGAACACCAGAAGCCGACCCAGTGGTCGGCTTTTTCGTTTTGGGTGTCTGGATCCCAAAATTTGTCAGAAATCATAGATTATTTTCCAATCCCTCCGAGGATTCAGTGAAAAGACATTGCACCCAATATAGGCGGTCTGATATAGGTCTACATAACAAAATATAGCGTAAATAACACAGGCAACACTCCGTGACTAATACACCTGAAACACCAGAAGCAGAAGAAGAAAGCGAACCCAAGAGAATGAAGTTTGATGGGCCTTCTGTTTCGATCACGGATGAGCTGAAAACATCTTATCTAGATTACGCGATGAGTGTAATTGTCAGCCGTGCAATCCCTGATCTGCGCGATGGCTTGAAACCTGTGCATCGCCGCATTTTGTATGCGATGCATGAAACGGGAAACACGCATGACAAGGCCTATCGCAAATCCGCGCGTCCTGTTGGGGATGTCATGGGTAAATATCACCCGCATGGGGATAGCGCGATTTATGACGCACTTGTGCGCATGGCGCAGGATTTTTCGATGTCCCTGCCCCTATTGGATGGTCAAGGTAACTTTGGTTCGATGGATGGGGATAACCCAGCGGCCATGCGTTACACAGAAGTCCGAATGGATAAACCCTCGGCATTTTTGTTAGCGGATATTGATAAGGATACTGTCAATTTCCAAGACAACTATGACGGTAAAGATCAGGAACCAACGGTTTTGCCTGCGCGGTTCCCGAATATGCTGGTCAATGGGGCGGGTGGTATTGCCGTGGGCATGGCCACCAACATCCCACCCCACAATCTGGGTGAAGTGATTAATGCTACATTGGGGTTAATCGACAATCCCGATCTGTCATCCGAAGAATTAATTCAATACGTCCCTGGCCCCGATTTCCCCACAGGCGGGATCATGTTGGGCCGATCAGGCGCGCGCAAAGCCTATATCGAAGGACGCGGCAGCGTGATCATTCGCGCAAAAACACGTGTCGAAGAAATCCGCAAAGATCGCTATGCCATCGTGATCGATGAAATCCCCTATCAGGTAAACAAAGCCTCGATGATTGAAAAAATTGCCGAACAAGTACGCGAGAAAAAGATCGAAGGCATTGCACATGTTCAAGACGAATCTGATCGCAATGGTGTGCGTGTTGTTGTCGAATTAAAACGCGATGCGACGGCCGAGGTTGTATTGAACCAACTGTATCGCTTTACGCCGATGCAGACATCCTTTGGCTGTAACATGTTGGCCTTGAACGGTGGACGACCAGAGCAACTGACCCTGCGCACCTTCCTGACCAACTTTATCGATTTCCGTGAAGAGATTGTTGCCCGCCGCACGGCCTATGAATTGCGCAAAGCGCGTGAACGCAGTCACGTTCTGTGTGGTTTGGCGGTTGCTGTGTCAAACGTGGATGAGGTCGTGGCCACAATCCGCGGATCAGCAGATGCCGCAGATGCGCGTGAAAAATTGATGACGCGCCGTTGGCCCGCACATGACATTGCGGAATACATCCAACTGATCGATGATCCAACGCATACAATAAATGAGGATGGGACATATAACCTATCTGAAACACAGGCCCGCGCGATCCTTGAATTACGCCTGCAGCGTTTGACGCAGATCGGCGTCAAAGAAGTCACCGATGAACTCCAAGAATTGGCGGGCAAAATCCGCGAATATTTGGAAATCCTGGCGTCGCGCGATCGCATCATGGGCATCATACGTAACGAGTTGGAAGAGGTGAAAGAGCAATTCGCAGTGCCCCGCCGCACCGAGATCGTCGATTGGTCCGGCGACATGGAAGATGAGGACCTGATCGAGCGCGAAGATATGGTCGTGACAGTCACCTCAGGTGGATACATCAAACGCACACCCTTAGCCGATTTCCGTGCGCAGCGTCGTGGCGGTAAGGGCCTGTCGGGGATGCAAACCAAGGACGAGGATGTGGTCACAACCCTATTTGTGGCCAACACGCATACGCAACTGTTGTTCTTCACCACTGACGGGATGGCCTATAAACTGAAAACATGGCGCCTGCCACAGGGCGGTCGTACAGCCAAAGGCAAGGCCATTGTGAATATCCTACCCATCCCAACTGGTGTGTCCATCGCGGCGATTATGCCCGTGGATGTGCCCGAGGAGGAATGGGACAACCTACAAATTATCTTTGCCACATCCGCGGGCGACGTTCGCCGAAATGCATTGTCAGATTTCACAAATGTCCGTTCAAACGGCAAAATCGCGATGGACCTGCCCGAGGGGATCGAATTGGTCAATGCGCGTATTGCAGGTGAAGATGATGATGTGATGCTGTTCACAAATTCGGGTCGTGCGATCCGCTTTTCCACCACAGACGTGCGTGTGTTCAAGGGGCGCAAATCAACGGGTGTACGGGGTATTCGCCTAATCGGTGAGGACCGAGTTGTGTCCATGTCAATCATTCGCCATTTCGATGCGACATCGGACGAACGCTCTGCCTATCTGAAAATGCGCCGCGCAATTGCGGGCATGGTAGATGAAGAAGGCAGCAGCGACGAAGAAGGCGTCAGCGAAAACACGACAATTTCCCAAGAACGCTATGCAGAAATGTCAGCGGCTGAAAACCTAATCCTAACGATCACAAAGGGTGGATCAGGCAAAACGTCATCAAGCCATGATTATCCCGTACGTGGACGCGGCGGCATGGGCGTTGCAGCCATGGACAAGGCAATGCGCGGCGGTGAAATCGTGGCCTCCTTCCCAGTTGAGATGCAGGACCAGATCATGTTGGTCACATCCAAGGGTCAATCCATTCGCGTCCCTGTGGACGGCATTTCATTCCGCTCACGCTCTGCAGGCGGGGTACGTGTGTTTAACACTGGAACGGATGAAACGGTCGTCTCTGTTGCATGGATCGCAGATCAAGGTGAAGACGATGCCGAGGTAATCGACGGTGATCAAACCGCATAATCCCCATCACTCCGCACTTTAGTACACCCAAATGCGGACTAAAGTTTTTCATTGATCCGTTCATTGATACGAATGAGTTTTTTATAACTTTCGTCGTGTTTTCCATACTTATCCCTAGGGGTGAGAGACCTCTGCTTTTTTTGGTAATATATTGGTACTTAACCAAACCGAACAAATTGAATGAGGTGTCATATGCAAAATTGAGACGATTTAAAGTTTTGCCTTGCGCTAGAGCGGTATCAAGCAATGACTGCTGCGGCGCGTGCTCTTGGCACCAATACGGCCACAGTTTCGCGGCGCATTGATCGCCTGACGGAAGCGGCCGGTGAACCCATATTCCTACGTGACAATACGCAATGACGCGCAACCGACATGGGACGCGAATTGGCCCAAATCGCCGTGCGGATCGAAGATCGTATTTCACGTGCGGCGACAGAAACCATGGAACAGCAGAAAACCCAAATCTTGCGTATCAAAGCAAACGAAGCGACG
The DNA here is from genome assembly GCA_017852835.1 of Paracoccaceae bacterium. Taxonomy (GTDB): domain Bacteria; phylum Pseudomonadota; class Alphaproteobacteria; order Rhodobacterales; family Rhodobacteraceae; genus HIMB11. Next base: position 40,868 of record JAFMKS010000006.1, on the reverse strand, counting down.
TTGAAGGCAAAACTTGTGCAAACCATCACAAGTTTTCCGCAAAACTATCATAACTTGAATTTGACACTCAGCTCTCGCCAAGTAAGCCTTGCCTATGGTGAAACGGATATCATCCTAACTCATGTTGCCCCGACCGAGGGACGGATTATCCGCAAATAGATGGTGGACCTATGCGTGCGGGCCTATCGCAACGTGTTGCTAGAGGCCCCAGCAACAGGCTGGATTGCAACGGCACATGGAGTCGATGCAGCCGTTGAAACATCAGATATTTTTGCAGAATTTGGGGACATGCCGCAATTCACGCTGCATTCACTGGATATGACGGTTGAGGTGATGCGAACCTCTGCTTGCGCAGCTCTACTCCCGTCGCGCTATGCAGAGCGTTTCGCACGCCTTGATTTCATGGAGCACATCCCTGAACAATCCTTGCCCGTTTGGGCCTGCTATCACCACACCCGCAAAACCGATCAGATCATCAAAGATACGCTGGATTGGATTGAGCAGGGCTTTCACAGATTGCAATTATCAAAGTTCGGCAAATTTTTCGCGGATATAGCGCACAAATGGTTCTGATGAGGCTGCCTGACCGGTCGCCTTTTCAATGACCTCTTGGGCCTTATATCGACGCCCGTGTTGCTGCACGTTTTCGCGCAACCAAGTGCGCGCGGTATCTGTGCGCCCCTCGGCCAATTCATCTATGGCATTTGGCGCATCTTTCAACATCGCCTCGCGCAAACAGGCCGCATAGATATTGCCGATGGCATAGGTTGGGAAATACCCAATCAAACACTCTGACCAATGAATATCCTGCAACATGCCCAACGATGCCTTGGGGACCGCATACCCGAAATCCGCACGGAAACGATCATTCCATGCCGCCTCAAGATCGTTGACCATCAAATCACCTGCAATCAACGCGCGTTCCAAATCATAGCGCAACATGATGTGCAGGTTATATTGCAACTCATCCGCTTCGGTTCGGATATATCCATTTTTAACGCTGTTCACCGCGCGGTAAAACCCATCCGCATCTAAAACACCCAGATCGCCAAAGGCATCTTTCATCTGGCTAAACAACCAATCGGTAAAGGGCCGCGAACGGGCCAGTTGGTTTTCGTAAATACGGCTTTGGCTTTCGTGGATAGCCATGGAACATCCATTGCCCAGGGGCGTGAAATTATAAATCTGATCCACATTTTGTTCATAGGTCGCATGACCCACTTCATGGATTGTGGAATAGAGGCTATCCAATGGGTTTGTTTCGTCATAACGCGTTGTGATGCGAACATCATTGCCGCTGCCCGAACTAAACGGATGCACAGCCACATCAATGCGCCCCCGATCCATGTCATAGCCAAATACACGGGCCACACGATCCGTTAGTGCACGTTGCTGTTCCATAGGGAAATGGCCAGACAGGGACACGGATTGATTACGCTCTAACACCTCGGCACGCAGATCCACCAGATGGGGGCGCAGATTGTCAAAAATCTCTGTGATCTCGGCGCTGTGCCCGTCAGGTTCATAATCCTGCAACAGCGCGTCATAAAGTGGTGTGTTTTCGTCGGCCAAAACTTCGGCCTTTTGACGGGCCAGGTTCACAACCTCGCTCAACATAGGCAAAAAGATTGACACATCATCCGCGGCCTTGGCCTCGGTCCAGGCGCGATGCGATTTTGACGTAATGCGCGCAAGCGCAACCGCCAAATCCTGAGGCACTTTTTGGCGGCGCATGAAATCTGTTTGGATCAAATCGAATATGCGCCGTTCGGTGCCTGCCAACTGATCGGGATCAACCACAGACAATAGATCGCCAAGTTCCGCACCACTGCCGCGCGCGTGGAGGACCCCTGCTAATGCGGCCATCTGTTCGGATCGGTCATCCCCAGAACCCGCTGGCATCACTGTTTCATGATCCCATCCAAGTAGCTGCGCGATGCGCCCCAACGCCTCGCTTTGACGTTGATAGGCCAGCAATGCATCAAAGGGTGTGCTCATTACTTAAATCCGTACTGATTGTTCAGGTGGATAGCCTGATACGAATTTCGCCCATAGGATCGACACCCACAAAACAATCGCACCAAATTGATGGAAAATCGCAATTTCCATGGGCGATGAATACATCACCGTAACGATGCCCAAAACCGCCTGAAAAAACGTGACTGTGAGCACAACGTTAAAGACAAAGCGCACCTTATCATTGCCTGACTGACGCGAACGGCGCCACACAATGATCACATAAATGAACAACAGATAGGCCACGATACGGTGGATAAATTGAACAGTCCCGTCGTTTTCAAAGAAGTTGCGCCAAAGCGGTTCCAATTCAAACATAAAGGGTGGGAAAAATCCGCCCGCCATCAGCGGCCAATCCACATAGTTACGCCCAGCATCAATGCCCGCGACCAATGCGCCGATGAAGATTTGCAGAAATGCGAAATGCATCACGCCAGTAGACATGGAAAACAATTTCGCCTCACGCCCTCGACGGCGTTGCAGCAAATCTTTATCACTATTTGAAATTTGCAGAACAAACCAAGTGATGAACCCAAGTATGACAAAGGCCAAACCAAGGTGTGTCGCCAAACGATACGAGGCGACATCCAACATCTCACCACCCAATCCACTGTAAACCATCCACCAACCAATGGCCCCCTGCAAACCACCCAAGGCCCCCAATAACAGCAATTTAGGCGTCCAACCCGTTGGGATTTTTTTGGTTAAGAATAAGAACGCAAATCCAAGCACCCAGACCAGTCCAATGAAGCGGCCCAGTTGACGATGGCCCCATTCCCACCAGTAGATGAATTTAAATTCAGACATGGACATGCCCATGTTCTGCAATTGGTATTCGGGAATTTGTTTGTATTTTTCAAATTCAACCAACCACGCTGCATCATTCATGGGCGGTAAGGCACCCGTCAGCGGGCGCCATTCTGTGATCGACAGACCGCTGTCGGTTAATCGCGTCAAACCGCCGACCAAAATCATCGCCCAAACCAATAGGAATAAGAGGATCATCCATGCGCGGATCGCCGCGCGGGCGCCCGTATTCTGACCCTGATCAATCACTCCGACATGCGGCTGCGCGTCGGTTGATTTTTCACTGACATCTTCAAAAATTGTGCGTTTCGTGCTCATCTGATTATGCCTTTTATTGTTAGCTTAAGGCTAGGGTTTCGGGGTGGGTTTTTCAATCCCCATCATGGTTTTTCCAACGCACCATTTGACGCATCATCCCGTGAAAAATTTGCACGTCTGATCGGGTTAATGGCATGCGCGACCATAGATTGCGCAAATTGGTTTTCATGCCCTCTGCTTTTGCCTCTGGGAAAAAGAACCCTGCCAGATCCAAGGTTGTTTCAAAATGTTCGGACAGTTTTTCAATTTCACCTGTTTCGGCCCATTCGGTTTTGGCCATTTCCATGGTTTCGGCCTGAATGGCTTGTGTGGCGCGACGCCATTCGTACCCCAACAAAAGCACACATTGCGCAAGGTTTAGGGAGGGAAAATCAGGGTTTACAGGCACGCTGACAATGGCGTTTGCCTGCGCAATTTCTTCGTTTTCAAGGCCCGAACGTTCAGGGCCAAACATGATCGACACATTTTCACCACGCGCGATACGCTCTGCCGCTTGGCGCATAGCCTCTTCAGGGCTTAGGACAGGTTTCGTCAACCCACGTGGCCGCGCCGTTGTGGCCAACACGAAATGGGCATCGCTCAACGCACCTTCGACCCGATCAAAATGACCTGCCTCATCCAACAAACGCCCTGCCCCACTGGCCATGGCGACGGCCTTTTGACTGGTGGGCCACCCATCGCGGGGGGCAACGACCCGCATACGGTCCAATCCGAAATTCCACATCCCCCGCGCCGCAGCACCAATATTTTCGCCCATCTGGGGGCGCACCAAAACGACACTTGGTTGTGGATGTGAAGATAGCATGAAAACCTCCGCTGTGTTTGGGCGTGATTTAAGTCATGCCTGCCCAAGAAGAAAGTCCATTTTCACCAAGGCCCATGGTCAAGCGCGTTTTTCCACGCTAAAAGGGCGCAGAAATATCCAAGGATCCCAAGATGGCGCAAGACGAGCTTCCACAAACCTATTTGATTACACCGTCCGATTTCGATCAAACGGTACTTTGCGACGATCTCGCGCGTGTTTTGGATGCCCATCCTGTGGCCTGTGTGCGTATGGCAATGGCCACCCGAGATGAAACCCGCATCCTTAAGGCGGGCGATGCCCTGCGCGAAGTTTGCCATGCGCGGGATGTGGCCATTGTGATCGACAGCCATGTGTTGATGGTGGAACGTTTGGGGTTGGATGGCGTGCATTTTCCCGATGGTGCGCGCAATTTGCGCAAAGCCCGCAAAGAATTGGGGGATGAAGCCATTGTCGGCGCCTATTGCGGCGCATCACGCCATGACGGAATAATCGCGGGCGAAGCCGGCGCAGAATACGTGAGCTTTGGCCCCCTAAGCGGGGCAGCATTGGGCGATGGCACATTGGCAGAACACGACTTGTTTGCATGGTGGAGCGAGATGATCGAGGTACCTATCGTGGCCGAGGGCGGCCTGAGCGCCGAAATCGTGCGTCAAATCACACCTGTTACAGATTTCTTGGCTTTTGGGGATGAAATTTGGGGAACAGATAGCCCCGCCGAGACCCTGACCACATTACTTGCAGCGCGCGCCTAGTATTTCCCATCAAATACATGCGCGCTGCGCACGTCTTGTTCCAAATCCGCAGCTAATACTTTGCGGCTGTCATACTGTTTCAACGCGCGTGGTTCGTGAAACACGACCTCTACTTGTCCTTGCGGGAGTGCCGAAAGGGATTGAATCATGTGGGTGCCAAAATCCATTTCACCCCACCAACCATAAAACCGCTTATCCTGATTTTTTGGAGCATGATAATTTACAGTCACCGCTTGGATGTAAATTTTATCCTTCAGCTCGGGCTCAAAAAACGCCGCGAAGAGTGTCGATTTAAACGGCAAGACCCGCAGACTGTCGGTGGATGTTCCTTCGGGAAAGAACAACAATTTATGTCCTAAACACAACCGCGTTTGAAACAAATCCTTTTGCAATTTTGAATCGCGACGTTCGCGGCGAATAAATACCGTGCCTGTGATATTTGCCAAAAACCCGATCCCAGGCCAACTGGACACCTCAGCTTTGGAGACAAAAAACACGCGCTTCGCGGCGTTCAGAACGATGATATCCAACCAAGATGAGTGATTAGCCACAACCGCACCAGGATGCGTCATGGGTGTCCCGCGCGCCGACATACGCAATCCAATCGCGCGCGCGCCAATGCGACAGACACAATTCACCACCTGACCACTGATTGGACGGCGGGACCCAACAAAGGGGCGTTCCACCCCACGCGCGATGAACAGGAACACAATCCCAACCAAAATGATCAAGAGCATCAAAACAGCACGGATTGCCACAAGGCACCAGCCGAGGATCGAAATATCAGAGAGCTTTGGTTCAAGCTCTTCTGTCCAGTCAGGTGTATTAGGATCGTGCATATAGATTTCGCTGCTTTTCGTTCATTTTCGCGGTGTCCATAATCAAACATACATCTGTTGTATTAAACCGGCGATCGACAAAGGCATCCGCCCCCACAACACCGCCTAGACGCAGATAGGCCTTAATCAATGCAGGTACTGCCAGCATCGCTGCCTTGCGATCTAAATCCGCCTCTGAAATCAGGTTCATCGTTTGTGCCGAATGTGGCTGTGCGTGCACACGCAGTTCAGGGGGGGCAAGATGACGATGATACAGCATGCTAAGCGGTGCGGCGATATCCGCGATATTTATGCCATGAAAACTGGCAACACCGAACAGGATTTCAATATCGCGTTCAATTACATAATCCGCCAAGGCCTGCCAAAGAACATACATCGCCGTGCCACCACGGTAATCCGCGTGCAAACAGGATCGCCCAAGTTCCAAAAGGCGCCTTCCCGATTGACGTAGAGGTGTCAGATCATATTCATCCTCGGAATAATACCGTCCGATTTTCGCGGCCCCCTCTTGGGGCAGTAGGCGATAGACCCCAACAACGGTGGAATACCCCTCATGGATAAGCGCATCGTCGTAAAGTATCAGATGATCGAAAAACGGATCAAAGGCGTCGCGTTCTAATCGGGCCTCATGATCGACCATATCGCCCGATCCCCCCAATTCCACAACAAAGACATCATATCGAAGTCGTTGCGCCGCACGCAACTCATCTTCAGTTTGCGCAAGTTTCACGCGGAACTGTGGTGATGATTGTGTCATACAACCCGCTTTCCCTTGGTTCTGCGAGTATCTAACCAGTCGATCCCTGCTTGGCAAGCAATGACACAAATCACACCATTGAAAAAACAATTATAAGATGTTTTTTCAATATATTTTCATCTTTCGGCTGTTAATGAAAGCTCTAACATAATAAGGGTTCCGTCAATGACAACCTTGCCGTGGTCCCGAAAATTAACGGTAATTTTGCCATTTATGCGTGACTGCACTTGTCCGATGCCCCATTCAGGTTTTTGGGGATGGCACACCAGCATGCCTGGTTCCAAATGTGCGTTCAAATCTTCCATCACCCTAAATCCTATCTTAAGCGGAGGCCAGTAATGGCACTGGACATCTCAAACATTGTTGCGTCTCGCATCTGTCACGACATAATCAGTCCAATTGGTGCGATACAAAATGGTTTAGAGCTTATTTCAATGACCGCAAGCCTTGATGTCAAAAGCCCTGAAATGGCGCTGATACACGACAGTTATAAGGATGCGCGAGCGCATTGAATTTTTCCGCGTGGCCTTTGGCACCTATCAAACGGACCAGATGATGGATGCACCAAAGGTTCAAAGTACGGCCGATGCCATTTACACTACACCCCGTTTTGATCTGCACTGGCATCTTGAGAGTGCGATCGACCGAACATGGGCGCAGTTGATTAATATGAGGTTGATGTGCGTGGAACGGCAGTTGACACTTGGTGGGACAATTGATGTCGTGGCAGACTCAGATAACATTAAGATCACAGCCACAAGCGAACGACCAACCGTTGCCCACCCTGGATGGGAGCGGCTTTCCTCTGAGCCAGGCGTGCTCCCTGCCCCGGCGGTCGTGCAATTCCATCGGATACCCAACATTGCAGGTGCCTATGGGTTCGCGGTGGAATTCAATCACCGCGAAACACTCACAATCCTGTTCTTTAGGCGCGGGTAGTTCCGTTTCCTTCGACCAGATATTTAAACGATGTAAGCTGCGCGGCCCCGACAGGGCCGCGAGCATGCATTTTACCAGTCGCAATGCCAATTTCTGCGCCCATTCCAAATTCACCCCCGTCGGCGAATTGGGTCGAGGCATTGTGCATCAGGATTGCGCTATCAATTCGTTCGAAGAATTTGTCACGCACGGCCATATCTTCGCACATCACGCATTCTGTGTGTGCAGAGCTGTAGGTTTGGATATGTTCAATCGCCGCGTCCACATTGGCAACGGTCTTGGCGGCAATGATGCTGTCCAAATACTCTGTGCCCCAATCCGTGTCCAAAGCGGGGACAACGTTATCTAATTTTGCGATGGCGGCGTCCCCGCGCACCGAAACGCCAGCCCCCATTAACGCGCGCAAAACATCACGGCCCAAGGTGTCCAAAATATCCTGATGAATCAACAAACACTCTGCTGCACCGCATATCCCTGTGCGCCGAGTTTTTGAATTCAGGACCACATCCATGGTTTTCTGTGGATCCGCAGATTTATCAATGTAGATATGCACAATCCCTTCAAGATGGGCAAAAACGGGAACGCGCGCTTCGCGTTGGACCAATCCCACCAACCCTTTGCCACCGCGGGGAACGATGACATCCACAAATTCTGTCATCTTCAACAAATGCTCAACCGCGGCGCGATCTCGGGTGGGTACGATTTGAACGGCGTCCTCGGGTAGGCCTGCGGCCTGCAACCCTTGCACCAAACAGGCATGAATGGCCGCAGCGCTGTGCAGGCTTTCAGAGCCGCCGCGCAAAATGACGGCATTTCCAGATTTCAGGCACAAGGCCCCCGCATCCGCCGTGACGTTGGGGCGGCTTTCATAAATTACGCCGATCACGCCAAGGGGGGTGCGCACACGACGGATATGAAGGCCCGTGGGTCGATCCCATTCTGCGATCACTTCTCCCACAGGATCGTCCTGCCCCGCAATGGTGCGAAGCCCCTCGGCCATGGCCGTGATGCGATCCGCGTCCAACATCAGACGGTCCATCATGGCATCTGTTAGGCCCTTTTCACGTCCAAAATCCAAATCCTTGGCATTTTCGGCAATAATATGATCCGTCGCGGCAACCATTGAATCGGCAGCAGTCAGTAGTGCTTTGGTCTTGGCCTCCGGCGATGCATAGGCCAACACTGACGCCGCTGCACGTGCACGTGCGCCCATTTCGTTCATCTGCTGTCCAAGATCGCTCACACCCTTATTCCTTATGTTGCCATGTCATCGCGGTGTACCAAGGCCGCGCGGCCCGGATACCCCAAAATTTCTTCTATATCTTTGGTATTGCGCCCCATCAGGGCGCGTGCCTCATCCGATGGATAGGCGGAAATGCCATGGACCAATTCCTGACCGCTGGCTGAACAAATCACCACTGCATCCCCGCGTGAAAATTCACCTTCAACACCTGTCACGCCCGCAGGCAGCAGGCTTTTGCCCTTGCTCAGCGCGGTTTCAGCACCTGCGTCCACAACAATGCGGCCCATCGGCTTCATGGATGAAATCCACCCTTTCCGCGCGCGCTGCGGATCATAAACGGCGGTGAACCATGTGCTGGGCACACCCTGATCAATCGCGGACAATGGGTTTAGGCGCGATCCTTCGGTGATCAACATGGCGCATCCCGCGGCGGTGGCGGTTTTCGCAGCCATCAATTTGGTTTTCATGCCCCCCTTGGACAATCCTGATCCCGCATCACCTGCCATCGCCTCAATCTCAGGGGTGATGACGTCAATTACGTCAAAACGTTTGGCCTTTGCGTCCACGTTAGGATTGGCCGAATAAAACCCATCCACATCTGACAACAGGACCAAGGCATCCGCCCCAACCGTTACCGCAACTTGGGCCGCCAATCTGTCATTGTCACCATAACGAATTTCATCTGTGGCGACCGTGTCATTTTCATTCACAATCGGAACCACGCCCATCGATAGCAGGGTTTCCATTGTTGCACGTGAATTCAAATAACGGCGGCGGTCTGCGCTATCCTCAAGCGTAACCAAAATCTGTGCAGTTGTAATGCCATGAGGTTCCAATACCTCTTCATAGGCGCGGGCCAATTGGATTTGACCAACGGCTGCGGCGGCCTGACTTTGCTCAAGCGGTAGGGATGCAAGGGGAAGACCCAATACACCCCGCCCCAATGCGATTGAGCCCGACGAAACCAACACAACATCTTTGCCGGCGGCCTTAAGGGCTGCAACATCTGCGGCCAATGTCTTCAACCAATCTTGGCGCAATTTGCCCGTGCGTTGATCCACCAAAAGCGCAGATCCGATTTTCACCACAAGCCGTTTTGCCCCGCTTAGGGTTGCCATTTCTGTGGCTCCTCTTGCGATTTCTTCTCACGCAGGCGTGTGTCATCAATCTGTGCACGAAGGGCACGCAACACTGTATCCGTTCCTTCGCGGCTGACACCCGACATCAATAGGACGGAACCCCCACTGACACGTTGCAATTCATCTTTGAAATAGTCGCGCTCTTCTTCGTCTAGTGCGTCAACCTTATTCAAAACGGTGATGCGCGGCTTTTGCGCCAATTCACCGCCATAGGCTTCCAATTCGCCAATGATGGTTTTGTAATCCTCAAGAAAGGTGTCTGAGGTTCCATCCACCAAATGCAACAGCACCGCACAACGTTCTACGTGCCCCAAGAAGAGGTCCCCCAAACCGCGGCCTTCGCTCGCGCCCTCGATCAGGCCTGGAATATCGGCCACGACAAATTCGACGTTGTCAATGCCAACCACACCCAGATTTGGATAAAGCGTGGTGAATGGGTAATCCGCAATTTTAGGACGCGCATTGGATGTTGCGGCCAAAAACGTAGATTTGCCCGCATTCGGCAACCCCAATAGGCCCGCATCCGCAATCAGTTTCAGACGCAACCAAAGGGTGCGCTCAATTCCCTCAAGCCCCGGATTTGCGCGTCGCGGTGCTTGGTTGGTCGAGGATTTGAAATGCAGGTTTCCAAAACCACCATTGCCGCCCTTGGCCAACAAAACACGATCGCCCACGGTCGTTAAATCCGCGATCAATGTTTCCTGATCTTCGTCCAAAATTTCAGTTCCAACAGGGACGTATAAAACCTTATCTTCGCCATTCGCGCCCGAACGTTGTGATCCCATGCCAGGGCGACCGTTGTCTGCGAAAAAGTGTTGTTGATAACGAAAATCAATCAGAGTGTTCAACCCCTCGACCGCCTCGGCCCAAACCGATCCGCCATTGCCGCCGTCGCCCCCATCGGGGCCGCCATATTCGATGAATTTTTCGCGGCGAAAACTGACCGCTCCGCCCCCGCCCGATCCCGAGCGTATGTAGACTTTGGTCAGATCTAGGAATTTCATAGTAATGCCTCTAATTCTAGTCTCTTGGTGGCATATGTCAAAACCCGCGCAGGAACAAGCCTGCATGCGTTCGTGTTACGTACGAGAGCGTCAAATCGATAGACGCGGTCTATGGTGCCCCGCGCGGGGGATTTTTGATCCTCTTCCCCAACATTTTGAAATCCACACTTCTTTAAAACCCGCTGCGATCCAATATTGTCCAGATTGGCGTAAGCACTAATTTTTTCGATTGGATAGCGTTGGAACAGATAATGCATCAACGCATCAACCGCATCGGACATGTACCCATTCCCCCAATGTTCTTTTGCTATCCAATATCCAAGGGTAGGATCAATTCCAATCATGCCAATCACATCGCCACCACGGGTGATCGCCCAAACATGGCGACCTTAGAGTGTGAAAATACATGTTTTCGTTATCGCAAATATCGCTACATTTTGCACATCGGTCACGCCATCAGCGTGCCAAAAACGGATCCTCGTGGTGAAATATGTGCTGTGCGTATCAACATTATGACGCCTTAGGTAAACTTACGAATATATGTCCATGTCGCGACCTTGGCGTTCCTTGCAACGGAAAAGGCCTCGGCATCGCCGACATATTCAAATCCGCAATTTGTCAACACACGCGCAGAGGCGGGATTATCCTGAAACACGGCGGCAAAGATCGTGTCGTTTTCCATTGGGTTGGCCTCAATGATCGCGGCGGATACCTCGGATGCGACGCCTTGGTTCCAAAACGCAGGCGCCACCCAATACCCCAATTCGGATTGGTTGCGGCTGAGGCGTTCAAGGCTGACCAACCCGACCACCTCGGACCAGCCTGCGGCGCTTGCATCAATGGCCCAGACATCTTCGTCCCGCTCAACCGATAAACACCGATTGATAAAGGTTTCTGTCGCCCCCGGAGGCAGAGGATGCGGGATCGTCGTCGTTTGACGGGCGACGCGTTCGTCCTTTGTGTAAAACTCAATCAACCCCGCATCAGAGCGGCGCAACGGACGCAGCACAAAGCGCGCGGTTTCAACAACAGGCTGTGTTGTGATCGCATCAAGTTTCATATCAAAGTTCTCCTCTTAAAAGAGCAAACAGAACAAACGCAACGGTCAATCCTGCCAACCCCCACATCAAATAACGTTCAAAGGGGGTGCCTATTATAGTTTTGGCGATACGATCGCCGAAAAAGGTCCAAATTGGGTGGCAAATCGCCTGTATTACGAACAATGTGCCCGCAATCCACGCCGTGGCGATCCAAACAGGAGCATCCACAGCCACATAATTGGAAAAACTGTAGGTGATCATCATCCATGCTTTGGGATTAAGGGGATGCACGAACAATCCTGCCCGAAACCCCAAGCCAACAGGATCCTGATCCACGTTCAACCGCATATTCGCCACACGCCAAGCAAGCCATATAATGTAGACCGCCGAAATGTATTTAAGTGTCAAAAACAAAAGCGGCACTTGAGTGGCCAATTCCATCAGACCAAAGCCAATAGGCCAGATGATCAATTGTTTGCCCAGCAACACACCAAACATAAACGGAAATGCCGCGCGAAACCCCAGACGCGCACCCGCGGCCAACATCGCCATATTCGCCGGTCCCGGCGTTGCGATCTGGCTAAAGGCGAAAGCCGCCAATGATGTGACTGCGACATACATCTGTCATTTCCAGTTTCGTTTTGTTGGATGTGACCCTAGCTGCACCAACATTGGTTAATAAAAAAATAAAGGGGACCGGCGCTTTGCCGATCCCCTTTTTGAAAACTAAACTTTTCGGTTTTCGGCTTATTCAGCGGCCTCCGCTGTCGGAAGTACTGAAATAAATGTACGGCCTTTTAAACCCTTGTGAAATTTCACTTGGCCTTCGACTGTTGCAAATAGCGTGTGGTCTTTACCTTGACCTACGCCTTCACCTGGCCACCACTTATTGCCGCGCTGACGCACGATGATGTTGCCTGGGATGACAGCCTGACCACCAAAGATTTTTACGCCAAGACGACGACCAGCTGAGTCGCGACCGTTACGGGATGAACCGCCTGCTTTCTTATGTGCCATTCCTTCGTCTCCTTAGTTTGCCAATTCTTTGGCCTGAGCGATCCAACCTTCACGCTCGGTACGGCCTTTGAGCGACAGTTTCTCGTCCATAGCAGCTACATCGGCGTCTGTCCACGCTGCAATTTGCGCAAATGATGTTACGCCTGCTGCGTGTAGCTTTTTCTCAAGAGCTGGGCCGACGCCTGAAAGTTGCTTCAGATCATCTGCGCCTGCTACTGCAGGTGCTGCTGCTTTGGCTTTTGCTGCTGGTTTTGCCGCTGCAACAGGTGCTGCTGCTTTGGCTTTTGCTGCTGGTTTTGCCGCTGCAACAGGTGCCGCTGAGGCAACTGAACCTGCGCCTACTGCTGCTTTAATGCCAGATGCATCTGCGCCAGAAGATAGGATGTCAGTCACGCGCAACAATGTAAGTTGTTGACGGTGGCCTTTTGTACGTTGCGAGCTGTGCTTACGACGACGCTTAACAAAGTTGATTGTCTTTGGGCCTTTGATCTGATCGATCACTTCGGCCTGCACTGCCGCGTCATCAACGCGCGGAGAACCAACAACGGGTACATCCCCGCCAAGCATTAGAATTTCATTGAATTGAACTGTTTCACCTGCGTCGGCAGCCAATTTTTCAACACGAAGCAAATCGCCCGATTGAACTTTGTACTGCTTACCGCCAGTCTTTAGGACAGCAAACATGCGTCTTTCCTTTTCGTTTCCGCGTTTTTCGGCCCCTGAAGTCAGGTGTTGTGATGCAGGCTGCATCGCCCCAAACTGCGCGTCCTTGCGGACGTATGTTATAAAGAAAGGCGGGGAATCCCCGCCATCGAGACCCCGCTTATGTAAGGAGGCATGGAAAATGTCAACACGCGTGGGGCTTATAAATCCCGCACTTGCAACAATTCCGCGACCATCGCCCCCATTTTTTGGGCATGCCGCACGCTTAGTTCATTAAAGCCCGCAAATAAGGACCGGTTAAGCGCCTGACCCGCATCCGATTTTTGAAAGGCGATATAGGTTGTCAAATCCGCATCACTCAGCGGAGCATAGGCCATATTGAAAAAGCCGTATAGCCATTCGGCAATCCCCACACGCAACTCCTCTTCGCTGGCCATCAGAAGTTCGGTGATCGCATCATCGGTTAATCCCAACGCCTCTGTCCCTCCCAATTGGCGCATGAAAACGTACTGCGCGCCCATGGCGCCATAGGTGTTTTGATCAATCAAATCCAATGTCGTGATCAAATCCTGAAACTGTTTGTAACGAGGAAGTTCGCTTGCATCGTCAAATTGCGACAGTGCATATTCCTCGATCAGATCATCAGAAATGGCGCGTCGTGCCGTTGTTTCCAAGGTGTTCGCACGCATGCCAACATCGCTGTTTAGGAATTCGGTTGCCGCAGCGATTTGTACGTCATTCATGTTTTCCGATGTCAGGTTGATCAACACAACCCGCATTTCCGTTATATCGAAAATGCGATCAATTTGTGCTTTGACCTCGTCATCAACGGCACGCTCTGCATAGATTTCAATCGTGGCGGCGGCATCCAGTTTGCCTTCATCTTGCATGATGGATATGATTTCATCCATATTCAGCGCATCAAAGAGTTGCGCGACACGCGCCTGATCCGCTGTTGCGGCCTGAACCCAAGCCAGCAGTGAAAAACCCGCGACGAAAATAAGTCTCATACAAACTCCGATCTCTACACCCTTTTTCCTTATATAGGATGCAGAATGGCAAAATGTCATCACATTAGCTTGAAATCATGGTGCCTTGTAAAATTGCGATGTGTTTTTCTTGATCACCAGTAATGGCAAAAACATCTGCCCCTACGATTGTCAGGCGGCGACCCGCCTTAATCACACGGCCCTTGGCGATAATCACATCCCCGCTGGCGGGGGCCAACAGGTTTATTTTCATTTCGGTTGTCAAAACCTCAGCCTCGGCTGGCATAAATGTCAGTGCCGCATAGCCTGCCGCACTATCCCCCATGGAAAAGGCAACACCCGCATGTGCAAACCCGTGTTGTTGCAGGATATGGTCCGACATGGGGGCCCGAATGCTGACTGACCCTTTTCCAATGTGATCCAACGCGGCGCCAAGGGTTGTCATATAACTTTGGCGCGCAAAGCTTGCTTTGATCTTATCAATGACAGTTTGATCCATGCAGTCCTCTTTTATGGTCCAGCCTAAAACACAGCCTTGCCCTTATCCAGTGGGACATCGCGTCATCGTGAATGACGCAAATGCCATTTTGTGGTATGTTTCGTGAAAATGGAGGCGAAAATGAAGCGTTTATTCCCGTTCATCGCAGCGCTGCTGTATTTGCTGTCCCAAACCGTGTTGGCCGAAGTGGGAAACGATGGTTTACATAAACAACCCTGGTTTCATCAATCTTTCCTTGAATTGGCGGATGATGTCCACGAGGCCGCTGACGAAGGTAAATTTTTGGTTGTCCTGATTGAGCAGTCTGGATGCCCCTATTGCCGCGAATTACATGAGGTAAATTTTAAACGCAGCGAAATCACCGATTATCTGGGTAAACATGCGCTGGTTTTGCAGTTGGACCTATGGGGCGCACGAGAAGTGGTTGGGTTTGACGGCGAAGCGATGGAAGAGCGTGATTGGATCCAAAGTCAGGGCATTCATTTTACACCAACAACACTGATCTATACGCGAAACGCGGAGGGTGCCGCCAAAGAGGTGTTTCGCCTGCCTGGCTACCTGAAACCGTTTCATTACTTGTCATCGCTCGAATACGTCTTCACAGGTGAATATGAAAAACAATCGTTTCAACGGTATTTGCAGGATAAATTCTCCAAACTCGCCGAAAAGGGCATTGATCCAGAAGTTTGGTAACGGTGTTGCGTCAAAATCAACGCCCATATGCAACCATAGTCGCGTATTGTTTTATTTCTGATCCGTGTTAGCGTCTGTTTATAAAACCAAACGAAGCCGTCAAAAAACGAAAGACAACAGGGGAGAGACGGAATGACACAAAACAGTAAAAAAACCAAAGCTCAGTTGGTTGAGGAATTAACAGCCCTTGGCGTTGACTCGTCAATGAGCCTGAAAAAAGATGAATTGGTCGCCCTCTTGGATGCGCAATCCGGTGGTGGATCAGGTGAAGGGTCAGGCATCAAACCAAGTACGCCGCTTGCAGGTCAAGAGGATTTGGCCAATCGCACCTTGGATTGGAAATATCAGGCACCTGCCCAAGACAGCGCCGATGCTGCCCCAAGCGCCGCACCAGAATTCGTGGCCGCACCAGATCCAGAACCCGCGGCGGAACCTGCACCAGCCCCAAAACCCGAACCCGCATCAGCGGCCCCATCGGCCTCTGCCTCACAAGAGGCGGGCGACATGTCGGGAACCACCAAATTGTTGATCGCGGTTGCGGTTATTGTTGTTCTCTATTGGATCATTTTCTAAGCAACACAATCGATAATCTGCATTCCCTGCATAACGGTTATGCAGATTATCTGGCTACTACGCTAGCGCTGAAACCTGAAACTGCCTTCTTGAAATAAGGAGACAGAAAACGTTCGTACGTATCATCACATTCATTCTGCTCTGGCTTGCAAAATTTTCTGAAAATTCTGCAAAATGTCAAACGCGCTCAGGCATGATGTATCTATAAACGCAGCTGCAAATTTCTTAAAACACGCGCCTGCACACGGCGGGCGTTTTTTATTTGGCATGTCCCTTGCTGACATTCTGTTACATTGGGTCGTTAATGATCAAAGAGGCGAAATAAACGGATAGACGCGAACGACATGTACCCCATTCTTCGGGCGATAAATAACTTTACCATGAGCAAACCCGCAAAACGGCGTAAAAAGACGCCTCCGGAAGAGTTCAAGCTGGTGAAAAAGCGCACTTAGTTTGACAGCAGCGAAGAGGTGATGCGGTTTTTACCCGACATCTTGGGCCGTGCGCTGGCCCGCAGTTGGATTGACCGCGAATTCCAGACGGATTTCATGTTGGACCACTAAGGTGTGCGCGCTATACTGTTTTTTTGCCACAAAACGTAACGATCGAATTGGAAACTGAGGGCGTCACCCGTCCAAAAGTTGTGGTTTACGAAACAACCCGCTTGGGCAAACAAAAAAGCCTGATGTATCTGCAACTGGTCATGATGGCGGGGAAATAATATGCGATGTTTTATTGTTTCAGCATTTGTAACATTGATGACATGCATCTCCTCCGCATCTAGGGCGGGATTTGAACAGGCGGTTGAGCGGTATAAAGCCAAGGAATTTCAAATCGACTTTGCGCAGTTTTACGAGTTGACCACCGACGAACATGCCAGTGCCCAAGTCAAACGCGCCGCGATTGAGCGTGCACATTCCTTGATCATGCAACAAATGGACTAAGAGTTACAACAACCCCACATCGCGCGCGATCACAACAGCCTGCGTGCGATTTGTTGCATCTAATTTTTTGCAAATCGACATCACATGCATTTTCACCGTACCTTCCGAGAGGCCCAGTGTCATTGCGATTTCCTTGTTCTTGCGCCCCTCGCCCAAATGACTAAGCACTGTCATCTCACGACCGCTTAAGGGCCCCGCATCAATGGCTTTCTTATTCGGCTCATCCTGCATTAGGTGCAGCGGCATATAGATTTCGCCAGAATGGATAAATCGAATGGAATTTGCCAAGGATCGGATCGGAAGTGATTTTGGAATAATCCCTGCCGCACCGGCATCAAGCGCCTGGTTCATCAGCTTGCGTGTCGGGTTGCCCGTAATGATCGCAACAGGGCGATCACCGGCAAGTGCAACCATTTTTTGCAAACCTTCCAGTCCGTCCATACCCGGCATTTGATAATCAAGCAGAACAATGTCAAACGGCCCGTCGTCGCGAAACGCAACCAAGGCCGCATCCAGATCCATCACCGTCACAACAGACGTGTCCCCCTGTTGATCAAGATACATCCGCGCAATATCCAAGATCATTTCATGATCATCTGCGACCAAAATGCGAATTTGATTTTCAACTACTGCTGCTAGTGCCATCGGGCCCACCTTTACTTGGATAGGTAGGTATTCGCTAATTATGGCCTCAGGTTAACCCCCCGCATACCAATGACCGGAAGCCCCATCCATAAGAATTATATTTTCGATACTTATAGTGACATTTAGATTTCCTTGAAATCTGCATTTGGCGCGAAGTTTGCGAATTATCTTGTGAAAACAGGAGATCTCACAATGAAATTACTAAAGAGCCTTGCAGAACGCCTGAGTGGTTCAATCTTTGGCGTCAACGACACGATCGCGATTGAAATCGTAACCTATCAAGATGACAAGAAAATCAACAACCGCATCGTCGCGTTGCGAGAGTATTCATAAGTCTGACTCATTTTGCGCCTGCGCTAATTTCATTTGATAATACCGCAGAGCAAATCCAACTGTTCCCAACACAACAATGATACCCGCATTCACCTCAGTTGCAGGCAGCTGGGCGGCCAGCAAAATCGCGCTTTCTGTTTGGAAATAGATCAATCCCATCATAAACGCGCCCAACACCATGAACAGTTTGATCTGCGTCATTGTGCATGTTGCGCAGGGCTTATATGGCGTTATGTTGTGCCCCCCGTAAATAAACCAGACGAATTTGGCGACCAAAAAGCGGCTTGATCTGGCACAACGGCTCTCCTAACCTAACCTTGGTAGGTAAGGAGACATGATGAAATACCCACGGATGCCCTTTGTGGCACTCTGAGTATCCGCCTGTTCCACCCCAGAATATATAGAAACCAAGAATTACTGCGCCGCCATCCGGAACAAAAAAAATTCGAGAAAAAATCGAATTGCGCGACCGTGACCGCACCCGCATCGAAGAACGCCCTACTGGAAAATCGACCTGTTGGTTCAACGGCCGAAAACACGTCTGCCAACAAGAAATACGTCGAGTATACGTGGATTATCAAGAGATCATTGAGGAAGATGCCAACAGTTTCGAACGCAACAGCGAGATACAATATTGCACCTGTAAAAAATGGCGGATTATGGAAATTAAGGTTGCAAAACAGAATAGTCCAAATGCGACATAGGTCGCAAATCGGCTAGACGATTCCACTGCTTCACCTCATCTATTGCGCAGCACACGAGGTGACCATGCAGTCTATGACATCTAAACATACGCTTGTGATCGTTGTGATCGGCGCCTGCCGTGGCCGCGCAGCACGTGGCGCGCCTGTTTTGTTCTGAACCCTTTCCCCTTCAGAACACTCTAACAATCGGATACATCGCTATGAAATCAGAAACTCCTCGTCGCGCAGGCGGCAGAAACGCCCGCCGTCAAACCCGCTCAGCCCCTCTTGCCGAACATTTGCGCCCCGTTCGCGCAGGTTTAGAAGGGGGCCAATATCGTCCCCTGACCCAAGAAGGAATGGAGCGTATTCACCAAGCCGCCCTTGACGCGCTGGAACAAATTGGTCTGTCAGAAGCGCCACAAAGCGGCATTGATTACATGACGGCCGCGGGTGCGATTTTGGGCGAAGATGGACGCCTGCGGTTTCCCCGTTCATTGGTCGAAGATGCGTTGGCGTCAGCCAACCGTGAAATCACATTACATGGTCGTGATCCAAAACATGACCTAAGTTTGGGCGGAACGCGCGTGCATTACGGCACCGCGGGTGCAGCCGTGCACATGGTGAATGTGGACGGAAAAAATTATCGCGATAGCACATTACAAGATCTGCACGACGCCGCCCGCATTGCGGATCGGCTGGACAATATCCATTTTCTGCAGCGCCCCATGGTGGCACGCGATATCCTTGATAATCGCGAAATGGATTTGAACACGATCTATGCCTGCTGTAGCGGAACCAAAAAACACGTCGGCACCTCCTTTACCGAGCCCAGCTTTGTTAAAGATGCCATTGAAATGCTGCACATCATGGCAGGCGGCGAAGATAAATGGCGCGAACGTCCGTTTGTGTCCAACTCAAACTGTTTTGTTGTGCCCCCGATGAAATTCGCCACCGAAAGCTGCGAAGTGATGGAGCAATGCATCAAGGCGGGCATGCCCGTTTTGTTGCTAAGCGCGGGACAAGCAGGCGCAACCGCTCCTGCCCCAATCGCAGGTGCTATCGTTCAGGCCGTGGCCGAATGTTTGGCAGGATTGGTTTACGTGCATTCCATCAAACCCGGGCATCCCGCAATCTTTGGAACATGGCCATTTGTTTCTGATCTGCGCACAGGTGCCATGTCAGGGGGCAGTGGTGAACAAGCCCTGTTGACGGCGGGATGTGCCCAGATGCATCAATTCTACGGAATTCCGGGTGGAGCCGCGGCGGGGATTGCCGATGCGAAACTGCCCGATATGCAAGCAGGGTGGGAACAAATGAATTCAAACCTAATGGCGGGTTTGACGGGGTTGAACATGGTGTATGAATCCGTGGGCATGCATGCATCCCTATTAGGGTTCTGTCACGAAAGCCTGATCTTGGGCGATGATATCATCGGTCAGGCGCTGCGCTGCGTGAAGGGGATTGATGTGACCGAAGACAGCGTCAGCCTTGAGGTCATCCGCGAAACCTGCCTGACAGGACCGGGACATTATCTGGGATCGGATCAAACGCTAAAACTCATGCAAACGGAATACATCTATCCTGCCCTTGGCGATCGCAGCAGCCCCAAGGAATGGGTGGAAAACGGAAAACCCGATCTGTTGGCCAATGCAACACAACGCAAAGAAGCAATCCTAAGCGAACCCTCAAACGCGCGGTTTGATCCTGAAACGGAAACCGCGTTGCGATCTGCGTTCAACATTCATTTGAACCACTGAATCCACTTATTATATCCGCAGGGCAAAGAAACTTGCCCTGCGACCCAATAGGGTCTGGCAATTTAGCCATTTTGCGGATACGCGGTGCCCAAACATCACTAGTTTAGGTAAATCCTGCATATGGAACTTCGCAATATCGCGATTATCGCGCACGTTGACCACGGTAAAACCACCCTTGTTGACGAACTTCTAAAACAATCGGGCGCCTTTCGCGCAAATCAGGCTGTGGCCGAACGCGCAATGGACAGCAACGATTTGGAACGTGAACGTGGCATCACGATCATGGCGAAATGTACGTCTGTTGAATGGAAAAACACGCGTATCAACATTGTTGACACCCCAGGTCACGCGGACTTCGGCGCCGAGGTTGAACGTATCCTAAGCATGGTGGACGGTGTTGTGCTATTGGTGGACGCCGCAGAAGGCCCCATGCCACAGACGAAATTCGTGACATCCAAAGCACTGGCCATGGGATTGCGCCCAATTGTTGTGTTGAACAAAGTTGATAAACCCGATGCAGAATCGGATCGCGCGCTGGACGAATGTTTTGATTTGTTCGCCGCACTTGATGCCACCGATGATCAGTTGGATTTCCCACACATGTATGCGTCAGGCCGTTCAGGCTGGGCAGATCATGAATTGGACGGCCCGCGCAAGGATTTGTCAGCCCTGTTCGATCTGATCGTGAACCACGTCCCTGCGCCCCGTCAGTTGCAGCGCAAGGATGAAGATTTCCGCATGTTGGCCACGACATTGGGCAGCGATAATTTCATCGGCCGTGTTTTGACAGGCCGCGTAGAAAGCGGAACACTGAAGGTTGGCGCAACAATCCAAGCGCTATCGCGTGTGGGACAAAAAATCGAACAGTTCCGCGTGACCAAAATCTTGGCCTTCCGCGGTTTGGCTCAGCAAGAGATTGATGAGGCAACACCAGGCGATATCGTCACCATCGCAGGTATGAGCAAGGCCACCGTTTCCGACACTCTTTGTGCATTGGCGGTTGATGAACCGCTTGAGGCGCAGCCCATCGACCCTCCCACCATCACAGTGACCTTTGGCATCAACGATAGCCCGCTTGCTGGACGTGAAGGCAGCAAGGTGCAATCGCGCGTCATTCGTGAGCGCTTGATGAAAGAGGCCGAAAGCAATGTGGCCATCAAAATCACCGACACCCCAGGTGGAGAAGCGTTTGAGGTTGCAGGACGCGGCGAATTGCAAATGGGTGTTTTGATCGAAAACATGCGCCGCGAAGGGTTTGAATTGTCAATTTCACGTCCCCAAGTTTTGATGCGGGAAGAGGACGGTCAGCGCCTTGAACCCATCGAAGAAGTCACCATTGATGTGGATGATGATTATTCGGGTGCCGTGATCGAAAAAATCACAGGTGCACGTAAAGGAGACTTGGCCGAAATGCGCCCTGCAGGTGCGGGCAAAACCCGCATCGTTGCCCATGTCCCTGCGCGTGGGTTGATCGGATATCACGGCGAATTCCTGACCGACACCCGTGGCACGGGCATCATGAACCGCGTGTTCTACGGTTGGGCCCCCTACAAGGGGCCAATCCCCGGGCGCCGCGCAGGGGTGTTGATTTCTATGGAAGACGGCGAGGCGGTGGCCTATGCGCTGTGGAACCTAGAAGAGCGTGGCCGTATGTTTGTCGGCCCACAAGCCAAAGTGTATCAGGGCATGATCATCGGCGAACACAGCCGCGACAATGACCTTGAGGTGAACCCGCTCAAGGGTAAAAAATTAACCAACGTGCGCGCCTCTGGGTCTGATGATGCGGTGCGCCTGACCCCACATATCAATTTTTCATTGGAAGAGGCGATTGCCTATATCAATGATGACGAATTGGTCGAGGTCACACCTGAATCCATCCGCCTGCGCAAACGCTACCTTGACCCGCACGAACGCAAACGGATGTCGAAGAAAGACACTTAAGTTCAAATCTTTACGGACGGCGCTTTGCTGTGCCGTCTGTTTTGGTTGAAACAGCGATTTAACTACGGCATTTACTTATGCGGGGCGTAGGTGTTGACCAAAATGACCCCGCCGACAATCATTACCAATCCCAAGATCGCCCGCCATTCTAGGGATTGTTGGAACACAAAATATCCAAACACAGTGATCATAAATATCCCCAACCCCGACCAAGTGGCATAAACCACCGCAATCGGCATGGTGTTCAACGCAAGCGTCAGAAAATAAAACGACGCAGAATAACATCCAATCAATGCGGCGGTAGGCATCAAGCGCGTAAAATTTTGACTTACGGGTAACAACATTGTTCCCGATACTTCAAACACAACGGCAATCAGCAAATAAAAATATTGCATGTGTCCCCAACAAAAAAAGGACCCAAAATAATTTTGGATCCTTTTGAAAATCTTGCTTGAAAAACGACTTAACGCTTTGAGAACTGGAAAGAACGACGCGCTTTGCGCTTACCGTATTTCTTACGTTCAACAACGCGGCTGTCACGTGTTAGGAAGCCTGCGGCTTTCAATGCGCCACGCAGTGCAGGATCATAAAGCTGAAGCGCTTTTGAGATACCGTGCTTGACCGCGCCCGCCTGACCAGACAGGCCGCCACCTTTGACAGTTGCCATCACGTCAAACTGATCTTCAACACCTGCAACCTGGAACGGTTGACGTAGGATCATTTGCAAAACGGGACGCGCAAAATATGCGTGCATCTCTTTGCCGTTGACTGTGACTTTGCCTGAACCTGGTTTGATCCAAACACGTGCAACAGCATCTTTACGCTTACCTGTTGCGTATGAACGGCCCAATTCGTCACGGACGGGTTCACGAGGTGCTGCAATTTCAACAACTGCTTCTGCACCGCCTGCGACTGCTTCTAGGTCGCCCAAGGATTTGATTTCTTCGCTCATTATGATGCAACCCGTGTGTTTTTAGGGTTCATAGACTTTACGTCCAAAACCTCTGGTGATTGTGCTTCATGCGGATGCTCAGACCCCGCGTAAACGCGTAGGTTGGTCATGATTTTGCGGCTTAGGCGGTTGCCTGGCAACATGCGCTTAACAGCCAATGTCACAACGCGCTCTGGATGCGCCCCTTCTAGGATCTGCTGTTTTGTGCGTGATTTGATGCCACCTGGGTGGCCAGT
This sequence comes from Paracoccaceae bacterium, assembly GCA_017852835.1. Taxonomy (GTDB): domain Bacteria; phylum Pseudomonadota; class Alphaproteobacteria; order Rhodobacterales; family Rhodobacteraceae; genus HIMB11. The sequence continues at coordinate 17,281 of JAFMKS010000006.1, read as the reverse complement.
GTGCCAATAGAAATTCTCTTGACGCTTATTGCCCGTCATTTGAATTTTGTCGGCATTGATAACGATTACGTTGTCGCCACAGTCCATGTGTGGTGTGAACGATGGCTTGTGTTTGCCACGCAGACGTGTTGCAACAATCGATGCAAGACGGCCCAAAACAACGCCCTCAGCGTCGATGATGATCCACTTCTTGTCGATGTCTGCTGGCGTTGCAGAGAATGTTTTCATCGAAAATAACCCTAAAGTTAAAACACGGGGCCAACCCCCGCGCAATTCATGGGGGCGTTATATAGGGTTGAAACACACAGTCAAGCGCATGAAATAAGAAATAAACATTTAAAAACAATGCACTACAAAATAGGTATCAATTTACCCCAAATAATTTATGAATTTTAAAAGACAGAAGTGATAGGTAGCGCTAAGAATGAGGATTACGACACCATGTCTGGTCAACTAATGCTCTCTATGTTTAACATAGCATGATATAATCGGCGCTAAAAAAGGAAGCACCTATATCCCACTTAATCTATCTGGATTTCGAAAGCGTTTGGCAAGTGTGGAAATCCCGTCCAAGTAACGCTCAAATCCATACACACGGTTCACACGTATGCGCACAGCATGCGGGGCGCAGGACTCTCGGATGACAAGAACTCACCCGGTGAGACAAGGACGCCAAGTTTTTCTGCGGCCGAACAAAATGCAGTCGTGTGCCATCTACCGGGTAAAGTTAACCAAATCATAGGGACGTCGGGCTTCCAACTAATAACAAACTGATCCAGCAACTAGACCGTTTCTGCGACATAAACACGTAGTTCGTCACGCACCATTTTTTGTATTTCAGCCAATTTGGAATGACGCAATACAAAATTCGCGACATAGACCTGTGCGGACGAAATACCCAGTGAGGCAGAAAAAATGATATGCCGCAACGCGTCCGCCATACCTTTGGGACAAATAGCGCATCCGATCCGCAATGACGGCGCTATTGATTTAGAAAAGGACGCAACATACCATCCATTTTCGGGATAAAGCGCGCGATAACTTACGCCGAATTATTGAGCTGATCCAAAACAATCATCTTCTACGATTGCCACATCATCTTTAAGTGCGACGCCGACCAACTCCTTTCGGCGCTCGATTGTCGTAAATTGGGTTGTTGGACTATTGACCTCGGCCGATGTCAGAAAAACGTTGATACCATGTTCACGTACCACTTTTTCGAAATGCTCCAGACAGGGGCCATCGGTATCACATTAATTTGCATGAACATCTGCGTTCACCAATTTCGATAAATCGCGAAACCCTGTATAGGACAGATGCCCAACAGCGAAGGTGACCTTTTTCTTCTGCACCAAGAAATACTGCAAAATCGCCAAACAGGCATTGTGCCCCCACCTGTGGTAACAACATCTTCTGGTTCGACTTGTCTCAACGGTATTTTCTGTAGCCACATCAAATTTACTTCTGGCAAGGCCTAGGTGTCGATCCCGATGTGATAGGCCATCAACTCATTCAACCGATATGTTCCGTGAAGGAACAGAAACCGCGTTGTATGATGTCGTTTTGGCCCATGTCAGGCAGCCGAGGAGAACTCAGATGCAAGGGTTGGTCGTCATGCGGAAGATTAGAAGCCCGCAATTGTTTCAATAGGTTCTCTGCCCCACGCCGACCTTTAAGTATCCCTCATCAATTAAAGAACGATACGAACGCGCGATCGTGCCGGCAGTCACACCCATTTGATAGGCCATTTCGCGGACCGGAGGCAGTTTTTGTCCCGATTTAAGCTGCCCCGTTTCCGTCTGCCCACGCAACATAGCGGCAAGTTTTTGATATTTGGGTGTGTCAGTGTTCTTCGCTTTACTTGACAAAATTGTACCCGCTACAATGAAATTATGTAAACTCATAGTCTTTACTTGTATTTCAACATTATAGCAACAAATTGCTATTTTATAATTACAATTTGAATAAAAAAGGCATCCGATGGCTACCTCAGCGCCGCGGAATAGCTTCTTTATATTTAGTGGAAATCAAAGGTTATCCCTTACTTCCCTTGAGTTAGTGAAAAGTTTTTGTTTGGAAACCATCGGTACTTGGCTCGTTCGATATCGAACGCGTCGACATCTTAGTCAGCTTGATAATGATCTTTTACGAGATATCGGCCTTAGCGTAAAAGCCGAACTCCGTGAAGCTCGACCTCCATTTTGGAAGTAACCTCATTTACCCTTCTAACTTGGCACTTCGAGGCCATTTTTTTAAACTCGCGTCAAAACTGGACTTGCGTAACAGAAATCACTTCGCTAAACGCCGCCCTACTTTCGGGACCGATCCCAACCCCAAGTGTCTTTGGGGGGGCGCTAAGGAACCGACTGGACTTGCTAATCTACTGGAACGAAGGGAGCGCTATGAATTACGCCAACCCCTTCCAACTGGGGATCAGTCTGGAGACAGGCGCCCATGAGGAAGACACCGCCCGCGGTACGTCCGCGACACCTATTGCTAATCGTGATGTATTTGATGAAACGCGCGATGATCACTTTATCCGCCGCGACGGAAAAGTGTTTGCTGGCACACATCTTATTATCGAGGTCTGCAATGGCCATGGATTGGATGACGAGGATCGCATCCAAAAGGCCTTTCAAGATTGCGTAGACGAATGTGGTGCAACGCTGTTGCACATCCACACCCACAAATTCAGCCCCCAAGGCGTCAGTGGCGTTGCGATTTTGGCCGAAAGCCACATCAGCGTGCACACGTGGCCCGAAATCGGATATGGCGCATTTGATGTGTTCATGTGCGGCGATGCCGAGCCGATGAAGGCAGTTGGTGTTCTATCACGTGCATTTGGAACCATGGATGTGCGGGTCAAGGAATTGTTGCGCGGTGACGGCGTGGTTTTGGACGCAGGAGTGGCCGCATGACAAACTGGATGCGTGAACCGCTACACAAACACTATGCCCAATCGCTAAGTGTCGATAATATGCTGTACGATAGTGAAACAGATCATCAGCGCATCAAAGTGTTCGAAAACGGAACCTTTGGGCGCATCCTAACGCTGGATGATGTGGTTCAAACGACCGAGGGTGATAATTTCGTCTATCACGAGATGCTAACACATGTGCCAATTTTGGCCCATGGCGCGGCCAAACGCGTGCTGATTATCGGCGGCGGTGACGGCGGCATGGCGCGCGAGGTTCTGCGTCATACATCTGTAAACCACGTGACCATGGTGGAAATTGATGCAGGCGTTATTGAATTTTCCAAAGAATACCTGCCCACCCTGTCCCAAGGAGCCTTTGATGATACACGTTTGGAATTGGTCATCAAGGATGGCGCGGTTTTCATGCGTGAAACAGAGCAAACCTACGATGTTATTATCGTGGACAGCACCGATCCCATCGGACCGGGTGAGGTCTTGTTTACAGATACATTTTACGGCCATGCACAGCGGGCACTAACGGAAAATGGAATCCTTGTGACACAAAACGGCGTACCGTTTATGCAGGGCGATGAACTTACCAATACCCTGCGTGCATTTAAGGCCCTGTTTCAGGATTGGGGATGTTACACGGCAACAGTTCCCACCTATGCAGGCGGTCCAATGGCGTTTGGATGGGGCACAAATGGTGCGGCACGCGAAGTCACAGTTGAAACATTGGAACAACGCTATGCGGATGCGGGCCTCAGCTGTGACTACTACACACCTGCGGTTCACAAAGGGGCCTTTGCCCTGCCGGGCTACATCCTAAAACTTCTCCCCTAACACAAATGCGCCGCGCTTGATTTAGCGCGGCGCAAAAAGTCATCGCATATAAGTCCTTAAATTAAGACTCCAATTCTGTATCCCAGTATAGGAAATCTATCCAGCTTTCGTGCAGGTGGTTTGGCGGGAAACGGCGGCCCAGATTACGCAATTCTTCGGCACCGGGTTGGCGCGGTTGTTGGCGCAGTGATAGGCCCGAATGGCGCAGCGCCTTGGATCCCTTTCTCAGGTTACATTTAGAACAAGCAGCAACCACATTTTCCCAACTGGTCACACCCCCAGATTTGCGTGGAACCACGTGATCAAACGTCAAATCTCCCTTGGACCCGCAATATTGGCATTGAAACCCGTCCCGCAAAAATAAATTAAAGCGCGTGAAGGCCACGCGCTTTTGCGGTTTTACGTAATCACGCAGAACAACGACAGAAGGAATTCGGATTTCGGTCGTTGGGCTGCGCACGATGGTGTCATATTCCGCCACGATATCGACCCGATCCATATAGGCCGCCTTGACCGCATCCTGCCAGGACCAAAGGGACAGTGGATAATAGGAAAGTGGCCTATAATCCGCATTTAACACCAGCGCGGGATGATGATTTGATCCAACTGGTTGCCTTACAAAGTCTGTCCTAAATTCGCCGTCCATTGGGGGGTCCCCTGTTTGTTCACTACTCACTTATTAGATATCTTTGTGACCACTATATATCGTGATCCAATTCGATCAAGCCCCTTGATCTAGCAATACCTTGGTCACAATAGGAACAGCCCCATGTAAGAGGCCTATGACGACTAGAACCCTAATTGATCGCGGATAAAGGCCAGCGCAACACTTAGACCATCTGGCGCAATGCCGTGGGCCGTACCCTTCATCACATGGGCATAGACATCACTAAAGCCTGCGTTTTGTAACGCCTCTGCCGCCTGCGGCAGGGATTGAACAGGCACAACATCATCCTGATCCCCATGAACCAAAAGGATGGGCATGCGAGATTGCACCTCATCCGCCAGCAGTTCTGGTTCCAACAAACGCCCCGAAAACGCAACAATCCCTGCCACGGGATCTTCGCGACGGGGGGCCACATGCAGCGACATCATGGTACCTTGGGAAAATCCGAACAGGCACACCTGTTCTGGCAGTAAATCCTCATCCACCATCAGCGCATCAAGAAAGGCGTTAAGGTCTTCTACCGCCTGCTGCATGCCACGGCTGCTTTCCTCTTCGCTTGATCCATCAATCCATGGGATTGGAAACCATTGATAGCCAAACGGGCTGCCGGCACAGTTTTCGGGGGCATCGGGGGCGATAAATAATGTATCGGGCAGATGGTCTGCCAATGGATCTGCTAATCCCAACAGATCCGCACCATTGGCGCCGTAGCCGTGCAAAAACACAACGGCAGAGCGCGCGTCACCAGATTGGGGTTCTTTGCGTCCTGCGGTTAAAACTCGTGTCATCGCACTCCCTCGCGTTCATTGATGTGCTTGTAATAGGCCCATAACAGACGCGCTGCAACCGATCTCCATGGACGCCACTGATCGGCCATTTCGCGCATCACTTTGGGTGTTGGGCGTTTATCCAGATCAAACAAATGGCGCGCGGCCTCTTGTAATGCCAAATCCGCATGGGCAAAGACATCGGCGCGATGCAAACTGAACATCGCGTAAATTTCCGCAGTCCACACACCAATGCCTGACACGGCTGTCAATTCAGCAATCACATCATCCAATGGTTTCTCGTGCAAAGCTTCAAAATCAATCCCCGCATTCGCAAGCGCGCGCGCATATCCAATTTTTTGCCGACTTAGGCCTAAGGCACGCATATCCTCATCATTGCAATTCTGAATGGCTGTGGGAGTTGTCACACCTGCCTTTTCCACCCGTGCCCAAATTGCGGCGGCCGCTGAAACACTCAACTGTTGGGAAACGATGGCAGAGAGCAGTTGATGAAATCCCCCCTCGCGCAAACGCAGGGGCAAAGGGCCTGTTGATGATAGTGCATCTACAAAACGTGGATCATGCGCGGCAAGCCATGCGGCCCCTTCTGCAATACAGGCGTCGCCCAATATCAAACGTTCGTTCAACATGCCTTTAACCATTCCAAGGCCTGATCAACGGTTTCAACGCTGGGCGAAACCGCAGCTGGTCGATCAATCATGGCGACGGGCAGACCCAAATGGCGCGCTGCGATTAATTTTGACATACTGCGTTCCCCACCCGCATTGCGCAAAACCAGCCAATCTATTTTCAAACGTTCAAAAAGCGCCATCTCATCCTCGACACTAAAGGGGGGATGACCCAACACATATTCCCCATTTGAAAAGGGAAAGGCATCAGGGGCAACATCAATCTGACGACAATATAAATAACAGTGATCCAAGTTCGAAAATTCGGACAATCGCATGCGCCCTGTCGCCAAAAACACCCGCGAGGGGTCTGTGATTACATGTACAACATCCGCTTCACGGGCCACAGTGTGCCACCTATCTCCTGCCTTCGCATGCCATCCAGATCGTGTGATGTTCAAAAATTTCACTTCAACTGCGCGGCACCACTTTTGGGTTTGAACTGATATCTTTGTATCGTTTGGATGACTTGCATCCAACACATGCGTGATTTCATTTTTGCTAAGGAAGTCCGCGAAATCTGTCTGTGTGGCAAACCCACCAAAATGAACGGGGGCTGTGAACGCAACGTGCGTGCGTGCATCAACCGCGACAGAGGCGATTACGTCCACTTGTTTTTCCTGTAAACGTTGGATCACTTCCACCCCTTCTCGGGTACCAGATAGAACCAAAATTTTTGTGGCACTTTGCATAAGCTCAGACTACGCATTTTGAGTGAATGCGCAATGTTACATGTGACGTGACGCAGATTTCGCAATTTTCGCTTGCAGGGATGCGGTCAGGCTCCTATGGGATGCGTATGACACATACTGATTTTGGCACGGATGCTGGCGCACATAAACGCGCGAAATTTAACGTAACAGTTTTGGTTTTGGCGCAGGCGATCCTTGGATCTCAGATGCCTATGATCTTTACAATTGGGGGATTAGCAGGACAGACGCTTGCACCGAACCCATGCTATGCGACCTTGCCAATTTCATTGATTGTTTTGGGTTCGATGTTTGCGGCCAACCCGCTCTCGATGATAATGCAGCGTTATGGCCGACGCGTTGGATTTTTCGTAGGTGCCTTTGGCGGCGCGATGGGAGGTGCGGTTGGTGCCTATGGACTTTATCTGCATTCCTTTGAGGTATTCTTGTTGGGGTCGTTTTTGACGGGAATATACATGTCTGCACAAGGATTTTATCGTTTTGCAGCAGCTGACACTGCAAGCGAAGCGTTCCGCCCCAAAGCGATATCTTATGTCATGGCAGGGGGACTTGCATCCGCATTGATCGGGCCGCAATTGGTTAAAGTGACCGCTCAGTCCATGGTTGTACCGTTTATGGGCACGTATCTGGCGATGATTGCCATCAACGTGTTTGGGTCACTCCTGTTTTTGGCTCTAAACATCCCAAAGCCTGAACCTCGCCGCGCAGATGCACCTGTTGGTCGCAGCCGTTGGGAAATTATGAAAACCCCAACTGTAGCAGTCGCAATGATCTGTGCGATGGTTTCTTACGCTTTGATGAACCTTGTCATGACCTCAACACCACTGGCCGTTGTCGGATGTGGGTTTGAACAAAACACTGCCGCTGATGTTGTATCCGCGCACGTATTGGCAATGTTTATTCCATCGTTTTTCACAGGCCACCTGATCGCGCGCTTTGGTACCGCCAAGATTGTTGCAGCGGGCTTGTTTATATTGGGCTGCGCGGGCGCTGTGGCGCTGCAAGGGGTCAGTGTCGAAAACTTCTTCCTTGCCTTGATCCTATTGGGTGTGGGTTGGAACTTTGGCTTTATTGGAGCCACAACGATGCTGGCATCGGCCCATAATCCCGAAGAAAAAGGCATTGTTCAGGGCATGAATGACTTTTTCGTCTTTGGCGGTGTGACGGTTGCGTCGCTGTCATCTGGCGGATTGATGAATTGTTCTGGTGGCTCCCCAGTGGAAGGTTGGACCGCCGTGAATATCGCGATGATTCCGTTTTTAACACTTGCGGGCGGGGCTTTGATATGGCTCGCCATGCAGAAACGCCGCGCCTAAACCTATTTCTCGCGACGTGTTCCAACGCCAATTTCATCCAAAACCGCCTCAATCCCTGCCGGGGCCGAGGGCGTGGTGACTTGCACCTTTAGCGCGTCAAATTGCCCACGCAAGGCAGCCTTTTCAGTGTCATCCAAATCATTCCATGATTGCCCCTGCAACCCCATGACCAACGAATAATAGGCAATGAAATGGGGCCGCGACCCTGATTGCAACAGACGCAGATACCCAGCATCCGCGCTCATTTCACGCAATTCCTCAGCACTCGCAATCCCAGCGCGGGCAAAGCTTTTTTCAAGCGCAGGACCCAAATTGCGGATTGAAGATATGGGGTCAACCATGCATCAGACTTTCGCCAAATTCGCATAGACCGCGCAGGGCCTCGCCAAAACGACCATCTGCAATTGTCATTGCTACACGAATATGACCTGCCGCAGATTCACCGAAACTTTCCCCGGGCATCACGGCAATGGATCGTTCATCCAGCAACCGATTTGCAAATTCAATCCCGCTTAACCCCGTTTTGCGGATATCCAGCATCAGATACATTCCCCCACGCGGCGCAATTATCGGAATATTTGGAAACCCTTGCAAAATATTCAGGGCAATTTCGCGCCGTCGTTTAAATGGGGCGGCGATTTCATCTTCAAAGACCTCTCCTTGGGACAAGGCGAAGAGGGCCGCATCCTGAACAAACCCCGCAACGCCATAGGTTGTGTTGGTCGCCAGATCGATCATATTTTCAATTGCCTCTTCTGGGGCGATGACCCAACCAATGCGACTGCCTGTCATTGCGTGGCTTTTGGACATGGAACCGATCACAATAGTACGTTCGGCCATGTTGGGTAACGCACGCGGAGAAACATGCGTGCCTGACCAAATTTGAGTGTCATACACCTCATCCGAAATCAGCGTCAGTTCATTGTGCTGAACATATTCCGCGATCGCCTGCATCGTTGCGTCGGAATAGACGGTGCCCGTTGGGTTATTGGGCGAATTCATCAGGAATGCACGCGCACCATCGCGGCAGGTGGCCAAATCAGCAGCACTGGGTTGAAAATCATTTTCAGGACCCGTTTTAATTGGCATTGGCACACAACTGGCCGCGCGGATTGAGGTGGGATAGGTTGCATAATAGGGGTCCAGATGCACAACGCCATCCCCCGGTTCCGTGGCGCATAGGATCGCGGCAAACAAACCTGACTGCCCCCCAGGGGTGATCACCACATTTTTATGACTGGTCGGAACACTCGTGCGTCTCTGAACACGCGCGGCAACGGCACGTCGCAAGTCAGGTGTGCCCGGTACGCTGGCGTATCCTGTGTGCCCACCAAGGGCCGATTGATGCATCGCTGCCAAAATCTTGGGGTCGGTGCGAATATCGTGTTCCCCAATGGTCAGTTCCAACACATCCCGCCCCTTGGCGATCATCGCGCGGGATTTATACAGGATCCCCCACCCATCGGATCCATCTGTTGTGATTTGCTGAATACGTTTTGAAAGCTGCATCTGTCACCCCTTGCCTGTTCCCACGAATGGGCCACGGAAGGTTCAAAAAGTCAAACTGGAATTGTATTGAATTTCTCATGGTCATCTGATAGCTATCTGTGCATGATGACCATCGACACACACATTATTTGCTGTTGCTAATTCAATCTATCGAGATTGGATTTAAGGTTGTTTACATTCCCTAAATGAAATTGCTAAGTCCCGCCTATCCCTGTGTATGCCCATGGCAAAGGACACCCAAATGACGACGATCAAATTGCACAATTCAATGAGCCGCCATAAAGAGGTGTTTGCTCCGATTGATCCGAACAATGTGCGCATGTATTTGTGTGGGCCCACCGTGTACGATCGCGCCCATATCGGGAACGCGCGTAACGTGATCATGTTTGATGTGCTGTTCCGCCTATTGCGGCAGGTGTATGGCACTGATCACGTGACCTATGTTCGTAATTTTACGGATGTGGATGACAAAATCAACGCACGCGCCGCATCCAGTGGACGCGATATTTCAGAAATCACAGCACAAACAATGCAATGGTATTTGGATGACATGGGTGCGCTTGGCAATCTGTTACCAACACATATGCCGCGGGCAACAGAATACATTACGCATATGGTTGCGATGATTGAACAGTTGATTTCTGACGGCCATGCATATGCCGCCGAAGGGCATGTTTTATTTTCTGTGTCCTCTTACAAGGATTACGGAAAACTATCGGGAAGATCACTGGACGATATGATCGCAGGCGCCCGGGTCGAGGTGGCCCCCTATAAACGCGACCCGATGGATTTTGTCCTTTGGAAACCCTCTGCAGATGACCTGCCCGGTTGGGACAGCCCGTGGGGCCGTGGCCGCCCTGGGTGGCATATTGAATGTTCTGCCATGTCATATGAATTGCTGGGCGCATGGTTTGACATTCATGGTGGCGGCAACGATTTGATGTTTCCCCATCACGAAAACGAAATTGCCCAAAGCTGCTGTGCCTATCCCGATGCAGGGTTTGCGAACATCTGGCTACACAATGAAATGCTTCAGGTCGAAGGTAAGAAAATGTCAAAATCTCTTGGCAATTTCTTTACCGTGCGCGACCTGCTAGATCAGGGGTATGCTGGCGAAGTGATCCGTTTTGTGTTCCTGTCAACGCATTACGGCAAACCCATGGATTGGACCGATGCCAAGGCGAAAGAGGCGGAAAAAACCCTTCGCAAATGGCGTGGATTGGTTGCCGATCATGCGGCAGGCACACTGCCTCAATCTATTTTGGACACACTGGGTGATGATTTGAACACGGCCGGTGTGATTGCAGAGCTGCACAAATTGGCAAACGCAGGTGATGTTGCGGGGCTGCGTGCAGGCGCCGAGCTTCTTGGGTTGTTGACACCCGATATGGGCGCATGGGCAGAGGCCGTGGATTTATCTGCACACGAAGCACATTTGTTTGCCGCCCGTCAATCTGCCATGGACACCAAAGATTTCAGCGAGGTCGACAGACTGAAATCCGCCTATCAGGCCGCAGGGCTTGAGGTGCGGATGAGTAAGACAGGTGTGGAACTTGTCCCCTCGGCAGGATTTGACATTGCCGCATTGGACGGGATCATATAGCCCAAAGGTCAACGGGCCAAGAAAAGTAGGAACCGCCGTGAGTAAAGAGCGTTTATACATCTACGACACCACCCTGCGCGATGGACAACAAACCCAAGGGGTGCAGTTTTCCACCGATGAAAAACAAACACTCGCGCGGGCGTTAGATGATCTTGGCATTGATTACATCGAAGGGGGCTGGCCCGGCGCAAACCCAACCGACAGCGCATTTTTTGAGGCACGTCCAGACACAAACGCCCAGTTTACCGCATTTGGCATGACGAAACGTGCGGGCAGGTCCGCCGAAAATGATGATGTGTTGGCCGCGGTTTTGAATGCAGGCACACCAGCGGTATGCTTGGTGGGTAAAACACATGATTTTCACGTGACCACGGCCTTGGGCATCACACTGGATGAAAACATGGAAACGATTTCCGCCTCGATTGCGCATTGTGTATCCCAAGGGCGCGAGGCGCTGTTTGACGCGGAACATTTTTTTGATGGCTATAAGGCGAACCCAAATTATGCCATCACCTGCCTAAAGGCCGCGATGGACGCAGGGGCACGTTGGATTGTGTTGTGCGACACAAACGGCGGTGCCCTGCCCAGTGAAGTGAAATCCATCGTCACCGATGTCATCGCCGCGGGCATTCCGGGGGATCGTTTGGGCATTCACACCCATAATGACACGGAAAACGCGGTTGCAAATTCACTGGCCGCGGTCGAGGCGGGCGCGCGCCAAATTCAGGGGACATTAAATGGACTGGGCGAACGGTGTGGGAACGCAAACCTGACATCCCTGATCCCGACACTTTTGCTAAAAGAGCCCTATGCCTCCCAATTCGATGTTGGGGTTAGCAAGGATGCGTTGAAAACGCTGACACGCACATCGCGCCTGTTGGACGATATTTTGAACCGCGTTCCATCGCGTCAGGCGCCTTACGTGGGTAGTGCTGCCTTCGCGCACAAGGCGGGATTACATGCCAGCGCGATCCTAAAAGATCCCAGCACCTATGAACACATTGATCCAAGTGACGTTGGAAATACACGCATCATTCCCATGTCCAATCAAGCGGGTCAAAGCAACCTGATCAAACGTTTGCGCGATGCGGGCATCAGCGTTGAGAAGGGCGATCCAGCTTTGGGTCGCATCCTTGATGTCATCAAATCGCGTGAGGCCGAAGGGTATTCCTATGACACCGCGCAGGCCAGTTTTGAAATCCTTGCGCGGCGTGAATTGGGACAAATGCCCGACTTTTTCGAGGTGAAACGCTATCGTGTCACGGTCGAGCGGCGCAAAAACAAATACAACAAAATGGTGAGCCTGTCTGAGGCCGTTGTGGTCGTGAAAGTGGGCGATGAAAAACGCCTGTCTGTCAGCGAAAGCATGGATGAAACAGGATCAGATCGCGGCCCTGTCAACGCACTGGCCAAAGCATTGGCCAAGGATTTAGGGCAGTATCAAGACATGATAGCCGACATGCGTTTGGTGGATTTTAAGGTCCGCATCACCCAAGGAGGCACCGAGGCCGTCACGCGCGTTGTGATCGACAGCGAAGATGCGCAGGGGCGCCGTTGGGCGACCGTTGGTGTGTCCCCCAACATTGTGGACGCAAGTTTTGAGGCCCTGATCGAGGCGATGCAGTGGAAAATCCTGCATGACACGCAAAAGGGTGCCTAATCCGTATGTATTCTGAGGACGTCATCGCCTGTGCGAAATTGGTGGAACGTGGCGATCCATTGCGATTTCGTGCAGTTATGGCCGCGCCTTCCGATCTGCGCCCAGCATTGTTCACATTGTTTGCATTCAACCTAGAGGTCGCGCGGGTCCCATGGGTGACGAAGGAGGCGATGATCGCCGAAATGCGTCTGCAATGGTGGCACGATGCCTTGGGCGAAATCGCAAATGGTGATGTCGTGCGCCGCCACGAGGTTGTGACGCCGCTTGCGTATTACATCACCCCTGATCAGGCACGCCTGTTACAGGATTTGGTGGATGCGCGTCGTTGGGATATTTACGCCGATCCGTTCGCGGATAAAGAGGCCTTTGATAGCTATTTATTAAACACATCTGGCAACCTATATGCGGTTGGCGCAGGCATGCTTGGCCCGTGTGATCTAGATATCGTGAACCGCCTCGGTGCGGCGTTTGGTTTTGCGCAGTTCATGCAGGCCATACCAGCCCTGCAAAACGCAGGCAAACGCCCCTTGGATGACGGACGCGCAGAGACACTCGCAGAACGCGCAGCAATGGTTCAACGCACCCTGCCCGTACGACGCCAAATTGCAAAACCCAGCCAATGGGCGCTATTGTCAGGCTATCAAGCCGAATGGACCATAAAACAAATCATCAAACACCCTGAACGAGTGATTGATGGCATTGGCACCCCATCGCCATTTTGGGATCGCTATTTGTT
>JAFMKS010000006.1:1315-3337 GCA_017852835.1 Paracoccaceae bacterium | reverse complement strand
CCAGAGAAGAAATACGCGATTTCAACTGCTGCTGTTTCTGGTGCGTCTGAACCGTGGACAGAGTTTTCACCGACTGACTGTGCAAATTCTGCGCGGATTGTGCCCGCTTCTGCGTCGGCTGGGTTTGTTGCACCCATAACCTCGCGGTTTTTCGCAATTGCGCTTTCGCCTTCGAGAACCTGAACAACAACAGGTGCAGAGGCCATGAATTCGCATAGTTCGTCATAGAATGGACGCTCTGCATGCACTTCATAGAATTTACCCGCTTGCGCTTTGGTCAATTGAATACGCTTTTGTGCAACGATGCGAAGACCCGCGTCTTCGAATTTCGCGTTGATTTTACCTGTTAGGTTGCGCGCGGTTGCATCTGGTTTGATGATGCTTAGGGTACGTTCGGTCGCCATGATGTTTCCTTTTACGATATGCACGATGTGCCTGATTTAAATCTGGGCGCGAAATAGCATGCCCACTTTCATTTGGAAAGTGCCATTTCCACACGTCACGCAATTGGGCTTTGGCATTTACAAATATGTCAAAATCGGGTCATTAACTGTGCGAACGAACCCAGATGCAGATGACACGTCGGATATGATCAAACTCCATGATATCTCTTATTCGGTTGAGGGGCGGCCTCTGCTTGAGAATGCCTCTGCAACCATTCCAGCGGGGCATAAGGTGGGCTTGGTCGGGCGCAATGGGACAGGCAAAACAACGCTGTTTCGATTGATCCGCGGGGAACTGTCCTTGGAAACTGGGTCAATTGAACTGCCACGACAGGCCCGCATTGGCGGCGTGGCACAAGAGGTTCCTGGAAACGACATCTCTCTTTTGGACACAGTTCTTGCCGCAGACACCGAACGCGCTGAGTTGCTGGCCGAGGCAGAGCGTGCCGATGATCCAAACCGTATCGCCGAAATTCAAACCCGCCTTGCCGATATTGATGCCTGGTCTGCCGAAGGACGCGCTTCATCCATCCTGAAAGGATTGGGGTTTTCACCCAAAAAACAACAGATGCCCTGTTCTGCGTTTTCAGGTGGATGGCGGATGCGCGTGGCCTTGGCCGCAGTATTGTTTACACAACCTGATCTGTTGTTGCTGGATGAACCGACCAACTATTTGGACCTTGAAGGGGCGATTTGGCTGGAAAGCTATTTGGCAAAATATCCCCACACCGTAATCATCGTCAGCCATGACCGCGGCCTGTTGAACCGCGCCGTTGGATCGATCCTGCATCTTGAGGATCGCAAATTGACCTTTTACCAAGGAGCCTATGACACGTTCGCCAAAACCCGTGCGGCGCGCCTTGCCAGTGCCGAGGCCGAGGCCAAACGCCAAGATGCGCGGCGGACGCATTTGCAATCCTATGTAGATCGTTTCAGATACAAGGCGGACAAGGCAAAACAGGCCCAATCGCGCCTGAAGATGATTTCAAAACTGGAACCCATCACCCGCCCGCAAGAGGCCGCGTTGCGCCGTTTCTCTTTCCCTGACCCAGAAGAGCTTTCGCCGCCGATTGTACGCGTGGAAAACGGAACCGTGGGATATGAGGATACCGCAATCCTCTCCCGCCTTGATTTGCGCATAGATCAGGATGATCGCATCGCCCTTTTGGGGCAAAACGGTGAAGGTAAATCAACCCTGTCTAAGCTGATCTCAGGCCGCCTTGACCCGATGGCTGGACGCGTTGTGACATCAAATAAATTGCGCATCGGATATTTTGCACAACATCAGGTCGATGAACTCTTTGTCGATGAAACGCCGCTGGATCACATTCGCCGCCTGCGCCCCGAAAAAACACCTGCACAGTTGCGCGCGATTTTGGGGGGATTTGGCATTGGCGCGGAACAGGCAGATACCGAGGTGGGGCGATTGTCTGGGGGACAAAAAGCGCGGCTTTCCCTGCTGCTCGCAACGATTGATGCACCGCATTTGTTGATATTGGACGAACCCACCAACCACCTTGATATCGAAAGCCGCGAGGCATTGGTTGAAGCGCTGACCGCCTATTCAGGGGCCGTGGTA
>JAFMKS010000006.1:0-1093 GCA_017852835.1 Paracoccaceae bacterium | reverse complement strand
GATCGTTTAGAAAAGCTGATGGAGATGCATGAAAAGCTGTCTGCAAAACTGGCCGATCCAGAATTGTACAGTGATAATAACATCGCAGATCTTGAAGTTTGGAACAAAAAATTTGCAGAAGTCGAGGAGGCGATGTCACGTGCAGAAACCCTATGGGTTACGGCATTGGAAAAATTGGATACGGCTGAAAACAAGGGATAGGGATGCCCGTTAAATACCATCAATATTACAGTGCTCAGGACCACGCGCTTGGCCCTGTGTTCGAAGACGTCATTGCCTTTTTCCAAAATCTGGAACTGGGGTAAACTGTGTTCGACGTGGATGTTGGACAACGGCGGGATGCAATCCCACTGGCAAACATGGGACATCGCGCTATTAGGATTGACCTGTCCAGCATTGGAGTTGAGCAATTGAAAAATGTGGCAGCTTGATGGCACCTCAACATTGATGCACAGGTTGCTGATCTGTGCACCTATTTCCCGACCGAGCGGTTGCACATTATCCCATTTGATTGCACGCTTCATACGATTACCAACACGATTGAAAGGGAAAACGCTTTTTCGAGGTATCTAGACTTTATACAACCGCGAGGAGATATCGTTTTAATCGACAAACGCAAAAACATGGCGGGCTTACATTAGTGCGTGCATCAACAGGTGGACAGTTGGAGAATCGCCTATGTGAAGCCCACGTTTTTAATAGCAGCAAATGAGGTTTAAATTATGGACATTGATTTTTTGATCACATCATTCGTGGCGCTATTTGTGATTATTGATCCCATTGGATTAACGCCGCTCTTCGTTGCCCTGACCCAAGGGATGTCCGCCAAAGCCCGACGTAAAATCACGATCCGTGCGATTGGCGTGGCGTTTTTCGTATTGATGTTATTTGCGCTGTTTGGGGAAAGCGTTTTGGGATTTGTGGGGATTTCCATGCCAGCGTTCCGTGTTGCAGGCGGTATTTTATTGTTTCTAACGGCTCTTGATATGTTATTCCAACGCCGCACAAAACGGCGTGAGGATCAATCAGAGGAGGAGGCTGATGATCCCTCGGTCTTTCCACTTGCAATCCCCCTGATCGCGGGTCCAGGCTC
>JAFMKS010000050.1 GCA_017852835.1 Paracoccaceae bacterium | reverse complement strand
GTTCTTGCAAGACTATGGTTATCTTGAGCTTTATGGACCGAATGGCCACTTTCAGACGGATCAAGGCCGCGCTTACGTTGGGTACTGGGGGCGGGGCCTATATTATCCATGGCATCGGCACGAAGCAGAAGAAATATATGCAGTTGTCAGTGGTTCAGGCTATTTCGAAAGCCAAGGTGCGGAAGCCGCTCTATTAAAGATGGGCGATACTCGCATGCATAACAGCAATCAACCCCATGCGCTGACCATGACGGACGGACCAATTTTAACCTTTGTCTTATGGCGCGGCGCAGGCATGGCAGGGCTCCCATTGATGGGAGCTACATAGCATTGGTCCCTAACCACGACCGATGTATGGCATGGTTGTCGCCATTACAGTCATGAACTGAACGTTTGCGTCCAATGGCAGTTCAGCCATATGCAGCACGGAAGAAGCGACATGCTCCACATCCATCACCGCCTCGGCACGGACTGACCCATCAGGTTGTGGCATGCCCTGTGTCATGGAATAGGCCATGTCGGTCAGGGCGTTTCCAATGTCAATTTGCCCACATGCGATATTGAAGGCGCGGCCATCTAATGAAATCGTACGGGTTAACCCCGTGATCGCGTGTTTTGAGGCGGTGTAGGCCACTGACCCAACACGCGGCACATACGCTGACACAGATCCGTTATTGATAATGCGGCCACCTCGCGGATCCTGATGACGCATCAGGCCAAATGCCTTTCGTGCACAAATAAACGATCCTGTTAGATTGATATCGATCAAAGACCGCCAATCATTCACATCCACTTCGTCAATTGGTTTGCCTGGCAGAGTGATGCCCGCGTTGTTAAACAGGGCGTCCAACCGTCCAAATCGCCCAACAAACGCGTTAAACGCCGCATCAACCGCATCTGCATCCGCAACATCACAGGGCAGGGCCATTGCATTTTCGTGTTCTTTTTCCATTTCGGACAATGGATCGGGGTTGCGACCGATGAGGCCGACGGACCATCCCTCTTTCAAAAAACGCTCTGCACAGGATTTCCCAACGCCGCGTCCTGCGCCTGTAATGATGATCGATTTGGCCATGAAATTTAGTCCCCGTCTACTATTTAGTTGAAAGCATTTGTTGCAAAAAACCTATACCATTCATAGGGTAAATCAAGCGCTGCAGAGCCAAGAGGGAAAACAAGATGACACAGGTAAACGTTTTTGATTCAGGTGTGTGTTCATTGGGTGAGGGTGCATTGTGGCATCCCACGCGCAATCAATTCTTTTGGTTTGATATCAACAATAACGCACTCTTCTCTCAGGAAGAGGGGACACGCATCCGCTGGGACTTTGATGCGCATGTCACCGCAGCTGGTTGGGTGAATGAGGATCAATTGATGATCGCCCATGAAACGAGCCTGCTGCTCTTCAATCTGAAGTCTCGGGAAAGCGAAAAGATCGTGGATTTAGAGGCGGATGATCCAATCACGCGCAGTAATGATGGGCGCGCGGATCCATGGGGTGGATTTTGGATCGGAACCATGGGCAAAAAGTTAGAAAAGGATGCAGGCGCAATCTATCGTTATTATCGTGGAGAGTTGCGCACACTTTACACGCCATGGACAATCCCGAACGCGCAGTGTTTTTCACCAAATCGCGATTTCGCATATTTAACGGATACGCCAAACGGTGAAATTTTAAGGCAACGCTTAGATCCCAAGGACGGTTGGCCATTGGGTGATCCAGAAGTGTTTATTACCCTGCCAGAAAGCGATTTTCGCCCTGACGGCGCCGTTGTCGATGCCGAAGGACGGATTTGGATTGCCCATTATGGGCACGCAAAAATCACCTGTCACGACGCGGATGGTACATTGGTTGATCAGATCAAGATGCCCGCAAATTGTATTACATGCCCCGCGTTTGGTGGAATGGATGGTACCACATTATTCGCAACAACCGCGGCACAGGCCTATATGCCCGATCGGATGAGCGAAGATCCCATGGCGGGACAGACATTCGTGATGGAGTTGGGCGTCAAAGGACAACAGGAACATCAGGTAATCTTATAAAGGGTCATGATATGAAAGTTTTGATCATCGGGGGCGGCGGCGTCATTGGGCAGAAATTAGCGCGTAAATTGGTGGACCGCGGTCATCTGCGGGGGGCTGACATTGCGCATATGACCTTGGCTGACGTGGTGAACCCCGCGCCAATTACAGCTGGTTTCCCTGTGGATGTGGTCCGCGTTGATATTGCAGATCGCGCATCGGTCGATAAATTGATTGCGGGGCGCTATGATGTGATTTACCTGCTGGCTGCTATTGTTTCCGCACATGCGGAAGAAGATTTTGATGCGGGTATGAACATCAATCTTTTCGGCAGTTATCACGTGTTCGAGGCCGTGCGCGCTTTGGGCACAAAACCCGTGATCGTGTTTTCATCCTCTGTCGCTGTTTATGGCGGAGAGGTGCCTGACCCGATTGAGGATCACACCTTTCTTAATCCGCAAACATCCTACGGAACGCAAAAGGCGATTGGTGAACTGTTGCTGAATGATTATTCACGAAAGGGATATTTTGATGGTCGCGGTTTCCGTCTGCCCACCATATCGGTGCGTCCCGGTAAACCCAATCGCGCGGCATCGTCGTTCATGTCGTCAATCATTCGTGAACCCCTGAACGGGGAAGAGGCGATTTGTCCCGTCGGCCCTGATTTTATGCATCCCTATCTGTCGCCCCGAAAATGTGTGGAAAATCTAATCCTTGGCACCGAAGTCGCTGCCGAGGATTTGGGGCAAAACCGTTGTATGATGATGCCTGGACGGGCATGGAGCATTCAGCAATTGGTTGATGCGATGACACAGGTCGCAGGTCCCGAACCCGCGAAACTGATCAAATGGCAAGAGGACGCCGCCATCCAAGCGATTGTGAATGGTTGGCGCTATGACATGAACGCGCAAAAGGCGCTTCGCCTTGGGCTCAGTGCCGATGACAGTTTTGAAGATAACGTGCGCTATTATATCGAGGATGATCGGCCCTAATCATTTGGGAAATCAGACACGCCAATAATCCAATCGCGCACGTCTATGGCTTGGGCGCTTAAGGGTTTGTCCCGTGCCCAAACCAAATAAACGCCTCGTCCCGTGTTCCAGGCCCAATCTTTTCGGGCAAGCAATAATTCACGCTCTAACAAATTGCGCACGATGTGATCCCAGCCAAAGGCGAAGCCTTCGCCTGATACGGCCGCTTGTAGGACCAAGGCATAATCGTTCAGGCGCAGGCCTGCGTGAATGTCACGGTTCGGGATATCGTGATGCGCAAACCAATCGCTCCATGTGGGACGTTCGCGGATGGGTTCCTCTAGGTGGATTAGGCGTTCGTTCATCAGATTTGGGATAGAGCGCAGATTGCGGGCCGATTGCATCACACGGGGATGGGCGACGGGATATATGATTTCATCCGCGATTTTTGCGGCCTCATGACCTGCCCAGTTGCCATTTCCTACGCGTATGCCAAGTGATATATTTTCGACGTTCAAGTCAACGTCACGATCACTGGTTTGTAGGCGTAAGTCGATCGTTGGATGAATGGTGTGAAACGCACTTAGGCGCGGCATCATCCAGTAATAGGAAAACGCCGATGACGTGGACAGGGTGACGTGTAAATTACGACCCAACTCTTGCGTGGCTGTAATGGCTGCCTCTAACCCCGTTAAAGATCGCGAAACCCCTGCAAATAAACGTGCTCCAGCGGCTGTTAGTGTTACATTACGGTGGGCGCGTACAAACAAAACGGTGCCCAGCGTGTCCTCGAGTTGACGGATGGCGGCACTGACGGATGGCTGCTGAATGGCCAATTCCTCTGCTGCGCGGGTAAACGACCCCAATCGGGCCGCCGATTCAAATATGATCAGGTTGCGTGGGGATTGAAATTTTTTCCAAAAACTTTGCATAGGCTGTGTCTATCCAAAACATGGATTTTTTCAAGGGTCACAAAGTGGATTTCTGTGCTTAGATAGCGAGAACTGAATTTTCGGAGCGCGCATTATGGCAAGACGCAGTCGCAAAGATCGCAGATCAACGGAAACCGTGGGCGGCGCGATCCCGTCCCCCCATATCCAACGCAGTGTTCCCCATTTCGATGTTTTGGATGAGGCGCAGTTGCAGCAATTGGATCAACAGGTTGATTGGTTGATCGAAAACATTGGTGTTGCCTTTCGCGATGATCCCGTTTCCTTGGACATTTGGCGTGCGGCTGGGGTTATGCCAACAGGGGAACACGGGGATTTAATTCGCGCGGATGCGCAATGGATCCGCGAATTGGTCGCCAAAGCGCCCTCTCAGTTCACGCAAATCTCGCGCAATCCTGCGCGAAATGTGACGATTGGGGGCAACCATCAGGTGTTCGCCCCAATCTACGGTGCGCCCTTTGTGCGTGATCTGGAAAAGGGACGCAGATACGCGGCCTTTGATGATTATGAAAAATTGCTGAAACTGGTTTATATGCATCCAAACCTGCACCATGGCGGATTGGTCATTTGTGAACCCACCGACATCCCCGTGTCCAAGCGGCATCTGGACATGGTTTATGCGCAAATGACCCTGTCGGACAAACCGCATTTGGGGGCGATCACCGAAAAAAGTCGTGCGCAGGACAGTGTGGACATGGTGGAAATCATGTTTGGTGCGGATGCGATGGAGGAACATGTCTGCATCATGGCCAACGTCAACACCAATTCCCCCCTACTTGTGGACCGAGTGGTGAGCGAGGCGATCCAAGTTTATTCCTCTCGCGGGCAGGCGATGGTTGTGACGCCCTTTATTCTGACGGGGGCCATGGGCCCTGTCAGCACCGCAGCCTCGGTCGCGCAGGCGGTGGCCGAATCCATGATGTGCTGTGCCTTTGCGCAATTGGTGCGTCCGGGTGCGCCATTTGTGATGGGCAATTTCCTGTCGTCGATGAGTTTGAAATCAGGCGCGCCTACATTCGGAATGCCCGAACCGGTGCTATCCAACTATGTGATCGGACAAATGGCGCGGCGTTTGGGATTGCCCCTGCGCTGCGGCGGATCCTTGACCGCATCAAAAATCGAAGATGCCCAAGCCGCCTATGAAAGTGCAGATAGTATGCATTCAACAATGTTGGCGGGATCAAACTATACCCTGCATGCAGCTGGGTGGTTAGAAGGTGGCCTATCAACAGGATTTGAAAAACTGATAATGGATGCAGATCGGTTGGGCAGTTATCAAAAATTCTTGGGCCAGGGGTTGGATTTGGGCCCAGATGCCTTTGCACGCGATGCCTATGAACAGGTGGCGCCAGGGGGGCATTTCCTGGGCAGTGATCACACCATGCGCAATTACCAAACGGCGTTTTATGAACCCAAGCTAAGCGACAGTGAAAATGTCGAAAGTTGGGAAGAGGGCGGTTCAAAGGATATGCGCAAGCGTGCCTTTGAACGCTGGAACGAAATGTTAAAGCAATATCAACCACCCGCATTGGACGCGGCCAAGAAAGAGGCGCTGACAGATTATGTCGCGCGGCGCAAATCGGAATTGCCCGATGCGTGGTATTAATTTGGGAGAGTGAAAAATGCCAACCATTCAAAAAGACGAAACAACAGGCGGCAAAGCCTTACCCAGCCATGCAAAAGTCGTCGTAATTGGCGGCGGTGTTGTTGGGTGTTCCATTTTATTTCACTTGGCAAAATTCGGCTGGAAGGATGTGATCCTGCTAGAACGGGATGAGCTGACATCAGGATCCAGCTGGCACGCAGCGGGGCAAATCCACACGATCAGTTCGGACCCAAATATTAGTCGACTACAAGGCTACACAATCGATCTGTACAAAGAGATCGAGGAGACATCGGGCCATTCCGTAGGACTTCATATGACGGGCGGTTTTTATCTGGCTTCGAATAAGGAATGGTATGACTACCTAAAACGCGAACGGTCCAAGGCGCGCTATATGGGATTGCATCAAGAATTCATCAGCCCGGCTGAGGTGGCCGAACGTCATCCCCTGATTGATCCAAAACATTATTACGCGGCCCTTTGGGATGATCAGGATGGGGATTTGGACCCATCGGGTGCCACATATGCATTTGCGAAATCTGCGCGTGTTCATGGGGCGCAATACTTCACGCACACACCTGTCACCGCAACCACGCAGCGTGCAGATGGCAGTTGGGATGTCAACACGCCACGCGGCGTTGTGAACGCAGAAATCATTGTGAACTGCGGCGGGCTTTGGGCGCGTGAGGTTGGCAAAATGGGTGGCCTAAACGTGCCTGTGCAGCCGATGGAACACCATTATCTGCTGACCGAAAAAATTGATGAGATTGCAAATTTCGGCTCTCGTCTCCCTTGCGGCATTGATTATGAGGCAAACATTTATTTCCGTCAGGAACGTGAAGGCATGCTGCTGGGCACCTATGAACCTGTGGGCACACCATGGAAGGTGGGCGGAACACCGTGGGATTTCGGGCACGAATTGTTGCAACCGAATTTGGACAACATCGCAGATCGTTTGGAATTGGCCTTTGAACGCATTCCTGCATTGGCAGAGGCGGGAATTAAGGATGCTATCAACGGTCCATTCACCTTTGGACCCGATGGCAACCCCATGATTGGCCCTGTTCCTGGCATGACCAATTATTGGTGCGCGGTGGGTGTGATGGCGGGCTTCTGTCAGGGGGGCGGCGTAGGTCTGACCATGGCGGAATGGATGATTGATGGGGAACCGTCAATTGACGTTTGGGCGATGGATGTTGCACGCTTTGGCGATTGGGCGACACCCGATTGGGGAACGGTCAAATCCACTGAAAACTATGAACGTCGCTTTGTGATGACTTTCCCCAATGAAACCTTGCCAAAGGGCCGTGTGCAACAAACAACCGCGCTCTATGACCGTCTGGTGTCGAAAGGCGCGCGGATGGGGCAATCCTTTGGATTGGAAAATGCGCTTTGGTTTGCAAATGACCCGTCAGATGCGTGGGAGGATCCAACATTTGAACGCAATCGCTCTCACGATTATGTCGCCGCCGAATGCGCCGCCGTGCGCAGCGGTGTCGGCGGGATCGAGGTAGCAAACTTTGCAAAACACGTGATCAAAGGTGCAGGCGCGCGGGAATGGTTGAACAAAACTATGGCGGGCTTCATTCCGAAACCAGGCCGCATTGCCCTGACCCCGACGATTACGGAAAAGGGTCGTCTTTATGGGGATCTAACGGTGGCCTGTTTGGCGGATGATCATTTCATGTTATTTGGATCGGGCGTGATGCAGGATGCGCACAGCCGCTTTTTCGCCAGAACCTTGCCCGATGAGGTGACGCATGAAAACCAAACGGCTGAGTGGCATGGTATTGCCCTCTCGGGACCAAAATCACGTGAATTGCTGTCCCGCATTACCCGTGATGATGTATCTGCTGAGGGGATGAAATTCCGCGATTGCCGCGAAACTTTCGTGGGCGGTGTGCCTGTCGTTTTGAACCGCATCAGTTTTTCGGGTGAATTGGGATATGAAATTTATTGCCGTCCCCAATACCTATTGCGCCTGTCCGAGGCGATTGAAGAGGCGGGTGCCGATTTGGGATACAAATGGTATGGCGCACGCGCATTGATGTCCCTACGCCTTGAAAAAGGATGGGGTGCATGGGGTTTGGAATTCCGCCCCGATTTTGATGCTGTCGAAAGTGGCATGGATGCGTTCATCAATTGGAACAAAGAGTTCACGGGAAAATCCGCAACTCTTGCTGCGAAAGAGGCAGGGCCAAAACGTAAATTGGTTACCTTGGTCATTGATACGCCTATTGATGTCACCTCGGATGAGGCTGTTTTGGTTGGCGACATGGCCGTGGGGTATATCACATCTGGCGGCTATGCCCATCACGCGAAATGTTCCATGGCGATGGCCTATGTCGCAACCGAACACGCGGCGGCGGGTACCACGCTTGATGTTGAAATTCTGGGCGAACGCTATGGCGCGACAGTTCAGGGCGCACCAATCTATGATCCAAGCGGTGCCAAGATGCGGGGGTGACGCATGGCATTTGCGACGATGCGCAATGGGAAAAGCAATCCACAAACGCGGGCCAGATGGCCTGCGTTTTTTTATAGAGTTGATTTCGTTTTGATTTACATGTTCAACTTCAGCCAAATGATAAAAAGCAGGGGGGGGTCAAACATGAAAAAACCAGAGGATTTACGCTCAGCCCGTTGGTTTGCACCAGATGATTTGCGCTCATTCGGTCACAGATCACGGGCGATGCAAATGGGATTGGATGGTGCGGATTGGGAGGGAAAGCCAATCATCGCCATCATCAATACGTGGTCCGATTTATCGCCCTGCCACCACCATCTGCGCGATCGTGCTGAGTACGTCAAAAAGGGTGTTTATCAGGCAGGGGGTATGCCCGTTGAAATGCCTGTTCATTCCTTTGCCGAGCAATTTTTGAAACCGACTTCGATGCTCTATCGCAATATGGGCGCGATTGAGGTGGAAGAAACATTACGTTCACACCCCATTGACGGCGCCGTTCTCATGGGGGGCTGTGATAAATCCACGCCCGCGCTTGTCATGGGCGCCGTCAGCATGGGCATTCCATTCATCTACTTGCCTGCAGGGGCCATGTTGCGCGGCAATTACGCTGGGGAAAAACTGGGTTCTGGTACGGATGTTTGGAAGTATTGGGACGAACGGCGTGCAGGCAATATCAACAAAGAGCAATGGGACGGCGTCCAAGGTGGCATTGCGCGCAGTTATGGCACCTGTATGACCATGGGGACCGCGTCCACCATGATGAGTATTGCAGATGGTTGGGGGCTGACCTTGCCTGGCGCATCCACAATTCCTGCCCCGGATGCGGGACATAAACGCATGTCGACGGCTTGTGGTCGGCGCATCGTTGATATGGTGTGGGAAGATTTGACGCCCGATAAAATCATGACACCCGCTAGCACGCGCAACGCGGTTACTGTTGCGATGGCCACCGGCTGTTCCACAAATGCAATCATTCACCTGATTGCGATGGCGCGCCGTGCGGGTGTGGACCTGACCTTGGATGATTTGGACGATATAGGTCGCACAACGCCCGTGATTGCGAATATTCGCCCCTCGGGCTCTGAATACCTGATGGAGGATTTCTATTACGCGGGTGGTTTGCGCGCCCTGATGGTTGAGCTGGACGATAAACTGGACCTAAGCGTGAAAACCGTGACGGGTAAAACCTTGGGCGAATGCCTGGAGGGAGCTGTGAATTACAACGATGATGTTATTCGTCCCTTATCCAACCCCGTCTATCACGAAGGATCCTTGGCCGTGTTAAAGGGGAATTTAGCACCAGATGGGGCGGTCATCAAACCTGCGGCAATGGATCCCAAGTTTCAAAAACACCGTGGGCCCGCAATTGTTGCGGACAGCTATGATGAGATGAAAAAAATCATCAATGACGAAGATTACCCAATGACCCCTGATCATGTTTTGATCTTGCGCAATGCGGGGCCAATTGGTGGGCCGGGTATGCCAGAATGGGGCATGATCCCCATGCCAAAGGCGCTGTTAAAGCAGGGGCATCGTGATATGGTGCGCCTGTCGGATGCGCGCATGTCGGGTACATCCTACGGGGCCTGCATCCTGCATGTCGCGCCCGAGGCCTACATCGGCGGTCCACTGGCCCTAGTTGAAACGGGGGATATGATCGAGGTGGATGTGCCAAACCGCATTTTGAACGTGGATATTTCGGATGCGGACATGGCCGCGCGTCGTGAAAAATGGGTGGCACCGCCCCCGCGGTATGAACGCGGCTGGGGACAGATGTATACACAGCACATCGAACAGGCGGATAAGGGATGTGATTTCGATTTCCTTCGCACGGATTTTGGGGGCCCCGTACCAGAGCCCGAGATAAACTGATGGAACTGGGGCAGGCACTATGTGGGGTGTCGGGAATTTTGGTAACCCCTTTCGATGAAAGCGGTGCGATTGACCCGCCGCGATTGGTCCCCGTCATTGATCGCGCCGTTGCGGCAGGTGTTGATATCCTGACTGTGAACGGCAATACGGGCGAATTTTACGGCCTGTGCACTGCCGAGGCAGTTACCATGGTGCAGTCGGTTTGTAAAATGGTAGACGGGTGCGTCCCCGTTGTCGCGGGCATTGGACGTGCGCTACCTGATGCGATTGCGCTGACACATGCATCTGTCGCGGCAGGTGTAGATGCGCTGATGATTCATCAACCCCCTGATCCGTTCGTCGCGCCACGCGGGGTTTGTGATTATATTCGCGCCATTCGTGACGCCGCGGGGGATGTGCCCCTGATCCTTTATTTGCGCAATGATGGAGTTGGGGTGGATGCCATAGCACAGATGTGTTCAATCGAGGGTGTGGTTGGTGTCAAATGGGCCACCCCCAATCCGATGGTTTTGAAACGCGTCATCGCGGCGGCCCCAGATCATGTCACATGGGTTGGTGGTTTGGCCGAGGTTTGGGCACCCAGTTTTTATGCGGTTGGGGCGCGCGGCTTTACCTCGGGGCTGATCAATGTGTGGCCCGAACATTCGGTTGCGATCAATCGCGCATTAGAGGCGGGTGATTTTGATCATGCGCGTAGATTGATTGAAACAATGCAAGTGTTTGAAGATATCCGCGCCGCCGAACAAGGGGGTGCCAATGTCTCTGGTGTGAAATGTGCGCTTGCCATGCTGGGCAATGACTGCGGCGGCGCGCGTCCACCTGCGGCTTGGCCGCTACGCGAAGATCAACGGGCGTCATTGAAACAATTCATGATTAAGAACGGACTGATTTCATAGGGGGATCACATGAGCGATATAGATCTAAAGCCTGAAACCAAGGCGCAACTTGAACAGGTATCGGTTGCGACACTGGCCACAGCCCTCTTCAAACGGGGTCTGCGCAATCAAGTGCTCCAAGATGTGCGCCCAGTAAAACCGAAGAGGCGCAATATGGTTGGGCCTGCATTCACCCTGCGTTACATCCCCGCACGCGAAGATCGCAATCAATTGGTGGTGTTTCGCGATCCTAAACACCCACAACGGCATGCAATCGAAACCTGTCCTGCGGGACATGTTTTGGTTATGGACAGTCGGCGTGATTCCTCAATGGCCTCAGCAGGCGATATTTTAATCACGCGGCTGATGGTGCGCGGTGGTGCAGGTGTGGTGACAGACGGTGGTTTCCGCGATGCGATGAATATTGGCGAATTGGATATCCCCGCTTATCACAATCGCCCCTCAAGCCCCACAAACCTAACAAACAATGAGGCGATTGAAATCAACGGCCCCATCGGATGCGGGAATGTTGCGGTGTTTCCTGGGGATATCATGGTGGGTGACGCAGATAGCGTCATTGTTATTCCCGCAGAGATCGCCGATGAGGTCGCCACAGAAGCAACCGAAATGACCGCCTATGAAGATTTTGCAATCGAACAGGTGCGTGCGGGCCAATCCATCATCGGGTTATATCCCGCAACGCATCCAGAAAATCTGGATGCGTTTCAGGAATGGCGTAAAAAGAACAACCGTTAGCCAACGACGTTATAGTCGGGGCCATAGGGGTAGCCCGTGATATTTTCATTGCCGTCTTCGGTGATGATGAGAATGTCGTGTTCGCGATATCCCCCTGCGCCCGCTTGGCCCTCGGGAATGGTCAGCATGGGTTCCATAGAAATCACCATGCCTGGCTCTAAAACAGTGTCGATATCTTCGCGTAGTTCCAATCCCGCCTCGCGTCCATAATAATGGCTTAGCACCCCAAACGAATGGCCGTACCCAAAGGTGCGGTATTGCAATAATCCGCGATCTTCGAAAAAGGCGTTGATTTGGTGGGTGACTTCGGCACAGGATATGCCTGGTTTCAATAGGCTGATCCCATATTCATGGGCGGCGACATTCGCATTCCATATGGCCAAGGATGTATCATCAACTTCGCCGACAAACAAAGTGCGTTCCAATGCGGTGTAGTATCCTGAAATCATCGGAAAGGTATTGAGTGACAGGATATCACCCCCCCGCAATCTGCGCGATGTGACAGGATTATGGGCGCCATCGGTATTGATGCCAGACTGGAACCACACCCATGTATCGCGATATTCCGCATCGGGAAAGCGTTTCGCAATTTCCAACTCCATGGCATTGCGTCCGGCCATGGCCACATCAATTTCACGGGTCCCTTCGCATATCGCCTCGCGAATGGCATATCCGCCGACGTCCGCAACCGCCGCACCATGGCGGATAAGATCCAATTCAGCGGGGGATTTATGCATGCGCTGGCGCATTGTTTCGCCCGCAATATCAATCGCGCGCGCGGGTGAGAGAAATGCATCAAGCAGGCTTTTTTGGGCAAGCGATAAATGATCCGCCTCATACCCGATTGTTTTTCCTGTACCCGTCACGCTTTTGATCGCGCGCCAGTAATTGTTACGCTGCCAATCGGTATAGGTGATGTTGTCCCCGTGACATCGCCGCCAGGGCTGCGCGGCATCAATGCCCGCACTGATAGTAACGCTATCTGTCGGCGTGACAACCAAACCATAGGGGCGGCCAAAGCTGCAATATAAAAAACCCGAATAATAGGCGATGTTATGCATAGATGTGAACGCACAGGCATCAATGCCCTGTTCACGCATAGTCGCACGCAAACCCGCAAGGCGGGCATCATATTCATCATATGAAAAGGGAAGCTGTTTTTCCCCTTGGTAAAAACGGTACTGTTGTGGACGATCCATCAAACACTCCTTTACATCAAACCTGCTGTAAAGGATGAAGTCGCTACCTTCCTCACCACATTACGGCAAAGCAAGATCCCGGCGTTCAGGATGGGTTAATGGGTTTTCTAATTGACATTAGTGACGACGCCATCGCCAACCCATACTCTATCCCTATTTCCAAGTTTCAGACCTGTCAAAAGAATTTTGTATGTTCATATGAATTGGTAGGCTGCGGGTTGCGCCATTTTTTCGGGACGGAATTAAGAGCGTCTGATGCAGAAATAATCGAACTTACTTAGACACATAGCGAAACACATTTTGATAATGTGTGTTAATTTGTAATCCCTGTTTGCTACACCAGTAGTGTAAACAAATTTTTCAAATTTAATCTAATCTAAATTTGCGTGCCTCTTTGGTGCGGGTGTTGAATGCAATAAATTCACCGCTTCCAACGGCCTGTCCTGTCACCGATGTGATGACAACTTGATGGGTCACCATCAAGGTCACACCTGGTTCCAACTGGCGAAGTTTTTGTTCCAACTTTTTCAAAACGACGTCTTTGTCGGCGAAGTCTTGAAAAAAGGAATTTAATCCCGAAAATGCGCCCCATGGCCCAAGCCCTAACAATTCGGCGGTCTCGTTGCATCGACACCACTCGCTTGATAATACTTCGGTGAAATTGGTTGCGCTACGTCGTATTTCTGCACCAATTTCCATGGCCTGCTTTCGGCCGACATTGTCCAGATTGCGTTGTGTGGCACAGTGTCCTAACGCAAAATTGGCAGGGTCCCCAAAGCCCGGGGCCAATGCATGGCGCATGAACACAACATCAGCATCAATACTGGCGATTGCCGCGGATAATTTATCCTCGGCAGATGCTGAAACGACGCTGAAGAATACCGCAAAAAATCCAATTAATAGGCGCATTAATTTTTCTGTTAGCTGCAAATTCTGTGAAAAAGTATAGGGCCGTTGTCCAAAATTGCGAATAACCATCGCTTAATCCATGTGGTGGGTCGCGTTTTCAGCCTGCGCATTGAAACAAGATGAAGAAATTTGGAGCGGGCGATGAGATTCGAACTCACGACATTTACCTTGGCAAGGTAA
>JAFMKS010000128.1 GCA_017852835.1 Paracoccaceae bacterium | reverse complement strand
GGTGTGCAGAATTACTGGTGCTGCTGTGGCACGCAAATTGGGATCGGCTGGGGTCCGGGTTTGACGCGTGAATTGGCGCGTTGGATGGTGCATGGTGCGGCGGATATTTCAATGCGCGACTATGATCCACGTCGCTTTGGCGAATACGCAACCAAGGATTGGCAAGTCACCAAGGCGCATGAAGATTACTGTTTGCGCCACGAAATTCCGTTTCCCCATTTCAACCGTTTGGCGGGACGCCCCATCAAACCATCGCCCCTGTATGATCGCCTAAAGGAAAAGGGCGCGGTTTATGAAGAGGTCTATGGCCACGAACGTCCCAGGTGGTTTGCGAAAAACGGTGTGGAAACGCGCGATTATTACAGTTTCAAACGAAACGAAGTGCATGACGTTGTTGGCGCAGAATGCCGCGCGGTGCGTGAAAGCGTTGGGGTCATGGATATTTCGGCCTTTACTAAGGTTGAAGTGTCAGGCGCAGGTGCCGAGGATTTGTTGAACCGCTTGGTTGCCAACAAGCTGCCCAAAAAGGTGGGGGGTATTGCCCTGACACACATGCTGAACCGCGCTGGGCGGATTGAGTTGGAAACAACGGTCGTAAAACTGGATGAGGGGCGCTATTACCTTGTTTGCGCGGCCTTCTTTGAACAACGCTTGGTGGATCACCTGAACCACAACCGCGATGGAGAAGAGGTGTCTGTCAAAATCCTATCAACTGATTGGTCTGCACTTGCGATCAATGGGCCAAAGGCGCGTGCGGTCATGGCCGCTTGCACAGATGCGGATTTGTCAAACGCAGGGTTCCCATGGCTGAAAGCGAAAGAGATCGAAGTTGCAGGCGTGAAATTATGGGCGTTCCGCATGTCATATGCTGGTGAGCTGGGCTGGGAGTTGCACATCCCGCGCGATGGCGCATTGGCCGTTTATGATGCCCTTTGGGCCGCGGGTGAGGCACATGGCATTCAGGATTACGGCAGCTTTGCCATGAATTCCCTGCGCATGGAAAAGGCGTTCAAAGGAGCAGGAGAGCTGACAAACGAAGTAACCCTGGCCGAGGCGGATGTGCTGCGTTTTGCGCGCAATGAAAACGACTACATCGGCAAGGACAAAACCCTAAATACAGATGACATGCGCTGGGTCTGTGCCTATCTGGAAATTGAACCTGACGCGGTCGAAGACGGCCATGGCGGTGAACCGATCATGGTGGATGGCCAGGTGATGGGGTCAACGGCCTCGGTCGCCTATGGGCACACGGTTGGCAAAATCTTGGCCTTTGCCTATGTCCGTCCAGAGGTGAATGTCGCGGGCAAAGAGGTTAGCGTTTTGATCGCGGGTGAACCGCGTGCGGCCCGTATTTTGGGCGATGCGGCCTATGATCCGACTAGCGCCTTACCACGCACTGATATCGCGGCCGAGTAAGGGGGCAGGGATGAAAATTACATCACTCAAACTCTGGAATGTCCCGCTGACCAGTCATGAGGCCTATTACATGGCCGACGGCAAAACCTGCGATACAGTGACATCCGTTATTATTGCTCTGGAAACCGATGCGGGGATCACGGGGTGGGGCGAGGTCTGTCCAATTCCCCACTACCTCCCTGCCTATGCGGGCGGTGTCGTCCCCGCAATGGAAGAGTTGTGGCCTGTTCTATGCGGTGCTGATCCCGTAGGCCCCGAGGCAGTGATGGCCAAGGCCAATGGGTGGTTGATTGGGCATGAATACGCAAAATCCGCCTTGGACATTGCGCTGTGGGATATCACGGGCAAGGTCGCCAATATGCCGCTTTATACCCTGCTGGGTGGCCGGCGTCAGGTGGACATGCCGCTTTATCATTCTATCACCTGCGTAGCACCTGAGGAAATGGTCAAAATCGCCCGCTATGCACAGGCCAAGGGGATGACCCAATTCCAAGTCAAATTGGGCGCCGATAACAATTGGGAGGCCGATGTCGCCCGTCTGCGCATGGTACGTGAGGCGGTGGGATCAGGCCCATTGGTCTATGGCGATTGGAATTGTGGGGCGACATCATTGGATGCAATCCGTGTTGGGCGCGCGGTCCAAGATTTGGACATCATGTTGGAACAACCCTGTGCCACGATGGAAGACTGCAAACGGGTTAAGGATGCAACACATCTGCCTATGAAAATGGATGAAAACGCCTATGACACCGCCAGCATGCTAAAGGCGCATCAATTGGGCGTGATGGACGCAGTTGCGATTAAACTGTCGAAATTTGGTGGGCTGTCGGCCTCTCGCGCTGCGCGTGATTTGTGCCTGCATCTGGGCGCGCGGATGTGTATCGAAGATACATGGGGGTCTGACATCACCACAGCAGCACTTAGCCATCTGGGCGCATCAACGGACCCTAGTCGTGTGATGAATGTCTGTGATTTGTCAGGCTATGTTGCGCCCCATGTTGCCCCCGATGGGCCCAAGCGTGATAAGGGCCGCCTTGCACCACCCGAAGGCGCAGGATTGGGCATTACCCCTGATTTAGACGTGCTTGGCGCACCTGCATTGGAATTGGAGTAATCACGATGGATCGTATTTCAACACAATCTGAAT
>JAFMKS010000049.1:8806-14435 GCA_017852835.1 Paracoccaceae bacterium | reverse complement strand
TGTAGATACTGTTGCTTTTGCTCAGCATGCGCACTTATCATTTGGCACAATTAATCAGGCTGATTGGTGGACGGCCAACCTGAACCCAGGCACGGTTAACTGCCCAGTCGTGGTAAACATTGACGCTTACGAAGGATTGTCAGATGCGCACAAAGAAGCATTTGATAGTTCAATCGATGAAGCGATCGATCACTATCTTGCGAACTATGGAGAACTTCTCGCGAAGTGGGATCAAATCCTCGTTGAGAAAAATGTTCAAAAGGTCATGATCGCTGACTCAGTAATCGAAGAATTCAAAGCAGCAGCGGCTGTACCGGCAAGAGACGCTTGGATTTCTGACATGACAGCGCAAGGGTTGCCAGCTCAAGAGCTATACGACCTCGTTCAGTCGACGCTAGCTGCGTCAAAATAATCAAAAACATGAGGGGACGGAAACGTTCCCTCATACCTTTTTTTGAATTGTGACCAGATTTCATGGCCAACACAACTTCGATTATTGAAGACAGCTCTGTATTGAGTCGCATTGATCGTGCGATATTAATTGTGGAGAGATTTTTCGCGCTTATTTCGGGAATTGCGATATTTATACTTATTTTGCTTGCTGTGAGATCAGTGGGCGGTAGGGAATTCTTCGAAAGACCCCTCAGTGGCTACGTCGATTGGATTATGCAGCTGATGCCGTTAATTGCCATCCTAGCCGTAAGCTTCGCAATGAGAGACGGTACACACATTCGTATGGATCTCTTGGTGAGTCGCTTACGTGGCCGCGTTTTATGGACATTTGAACTCGTGAACACTCTGATAATTTTAGGGTTGATGATCTTGTTGACGTGGGGAAGCTGGGCGCACTTCGATCGTGCGTTCGACTGGAATGCACCGTTATTCAGCCGAGACAGCACAATCGATATAGGCTTGCCAATTTGGCCTGCAAAAATATTAGTCCCAATTGGTTTTGGCTTAATTAGCATAAGGCTATTTTTTCAGGCAGTTGGTTTTGGTAAGGCATTATACTTTGACGAAGTCGCCCCCAGTGCGGTGCCTCTGGTTGTGGACGTTGCTGCACAAGCGGCAGCAGAAGCAAAAGCTGTGGGATCTAGGGAACACTAATGGAACAAATAGAAATTGGACTTTGGGTCACCGCTGGGCTGCTAGTGCTTGTAGTTTCCGGTATGAGAGTGGCTTTTGCAGCCGCCTTGGCTGGGGTAGTCGGTCTGGTATTAATCTTTTGGGCGAAAAAAGATTTTGATCCGGATAAATTTGGATGGGCGCTGACTGTCGCTGTAAAGCAAGCCGGACAAGTTCCTCATTCTAAGGTTGCAAGCCACGAGCTTAGTCTGATCCCGACATTTATCTTGATTGGTTACCTTGCTTATTATGCAGGATTAACACAATCGTTGTTTGAGGCCGCAAAACGCTGGATCGCTTGGTTGCCGGGTGGATTGGCGGTTTCAACAGTCTTTGCCACGGCGGGCTTTGCAGCTGTTTCAGGTGCGTCAGTTGCCACAGCCGCCGTGTTTGCTCGGATAGCGATTCCTGAAATGTTAAAAGTAGGTTATCGCAAGCAATTTGCTGCTGGGGTGGTTGCTGCTGGTGGTACATTAGCATCACTTATACCACCGTCCGCCATTTTGGTAATTTATGCCATAATTGTTGAACAAAATGTTGGGAAGCTATTGCTTGCAGGTTTCATCCCTGGAGCATTTTCTGCCGTAGTGTATGGTCTGTTGATTATAGGGATCGCAGTTATTTTTAAGTCAGTTGGACCCCCTGTAACCGGTTTTACGTGGCAACAGAGATTTGAGTCCCTGCCGGGTGCGCTACCTATCGTTGCAGTAATTTTGATTATCATTTGCTTTGTTTATAACCCCTTTGGCGAAGATGCCTGGGGCACTCCAACTGAAGGTGGCGCGATTGGGGCCTTCATCGTATTTTGCATGGCGATTTGGCGTAAAATGCGCCTTAACGAGTTCAAGGACGCCTTAATAGAAACCGCGAAACTAACAGTGATGATATTTACGATCATTTGGGGCGTGTTGATCTTTGTACGGTTTTTGGGTTTTGCGGATTTGCCTGGAGCATTTTCAGATTGGATAACTAGTCTGAATGCATCACCACTTCTAATATTGGTGTGTATCTTATTAGCGTACGCAGTCTTGGGTATGTTCATGGATGCAATTGGGATGTTGTTGCTAACGCTGCCTGTTGTCTATCCTGCGGTGATGGCGCTCAATGGTGGGGAAGATGTGAGCGCGGCAGAAAGTGCGTTCGGAATGTCAGGTGAAATGTGTGCTATATGGTTTGGGATTTTGGTTGTCAAAATGGCTGAGTTTTGTTTGATAACTCCTCCGATCGGCCTGAACTGCTTTGTGGTTGCGGGAGTCCGTGACGATTTGTCGGTTCAGGATGTGTTCAAGGGCGTTACTCCATTTTTTATTGCGGATGCGATAACTATCGCAGGCTTGGTAGCATTTCCTCAAATCGTGTTGTGGCTGCCATCACAGGTCTAGCATTGTACGACAGTGCGTCTATGCGAACTGTTTGTTGAATAATCAATATTTGCTGAAAAGAAGTTGCTTTCGATGACTACTTCCGCGTATCTGGCTCCCGAAGCTAAGTTTAGGGCGCAGATATGACCCAAGATGATATAAATGCAATCGCTGCACGTGTGATTTCGATTGAGGCGGATGCGCTATATAAAATGGCGGGGGATTTGCCCACTGATTTTGCAGGTGCGGTCGATACCATTTTGCAAACCAAAGGCCGCGTGATCGTGTCGGGCGTCGGCAAGTCGGGGCATATCGGAAATAAGATTGCCGCAACTTTGGCCAGTACGGGCACGCCAGCCAGTTTCGTTCACGCAACCGAGGCAAGCCATGGTGATTTGGGCATGGTGACAGCGGCCGATTTTTGTTTGTTGATTTCCAATTCGGGCGAAACTTCTGAATTGCGCGATATTGTGGCCCATACGCGCCGTTTTGGCATTCCCATGGCTGCGATTTCCTCAAAGTCGAACAGCACGCTGATGCAGGCGGCCGATTACAAATTAACCCTGACGCAGGCGCCTGAGGCCTGTTCCATCGGCATGGCGCCGACCACATCCACCACACTGACGCTGGCGTTGGGTGATGCATTGGCCGTGGCGCTTATGGAACGGCGCGATTTTCAACCCGAAGATTTCAAGGTGTTCCACCCGGGCGGCAAACTTGGGGCGCAAATGGCAACGGTTGCGCAACTGATGCACCACGGCGATGCGCTGCCTATCGTTGATCATAAAACCCCGATGCAAGACGCCCTCATTACCATGACGTCCAAGGGATTTGGCATTGCCGTTGTGATCCAAGAGGGTGCATTATTAGGGGTGATCACCGATGGCGATTTGCGCCGCCATATGGATACGTTGATGCAGGCAACGGCGGGGGATATTGCGGGGCAAAATCCCGTGACAGTCACCCCCGATATGTTCGCAGCCGAGGCGTTGAACATTATGAACACGAAAAAAATCAGTGTGTTATTGGCGGTGGATCAAAACAATATGCCCATTGGCATCCTTCATATCCACGATCTATTGCGCGCAGGTGTTGTATGAAAACCGTTATTATTATTCCTGCCCGCTATGCCTCAACCAGATATCCAGGAAAGCCACTGGTGGAATTAACCCTGCCAGATGGGGCGCGCAAATCCCTGATCCAGCTTAGCTGGGAGGCGGCCTGTCGCGTGACGGGTGTCGATGGAGTTTATGTGGCTACCGATGATGTGCGCATTCGCGACGCTTCAAATGCGTTTGGGGCGGATGTGATCATGACATCTGAAACCTGCCGCAATGGCACCGAACGTTGCGCCGAGGCGCTGGCAAATGCGACCCTAGACGCGGATTTGATTGTGAATTTACAGGGCGATGCCCCTCTGACACCCCATTGGTTTGTCGAGGATTTGATCGCCGCTATGAAACAGGATGAGGCTGCGCAAATGGCAACCCCAGTGCTGCGCCTTGATCGGTTGACATACGGCCACTTTACCACTGACCGCCGCGAAGGTCGGGTTGGGGGCACCACAGCGATTTTTGATAAAAACAACCACGCCCTTTATTTTTCCAAAGAGGTGGTGCCGTTCATGGATCTCGAAAAATGGCCTGCGGATGCGGAATTGCCTGTGTTCCACCATGTTGGGGTCTACGCCTATCGCCCCACAGCGCTAAGCGCCTATATGTCCTGGCCCGAGGGGACGCTCGAACGCATAGAAGGGTTAGAGCAGTTGCGGTTTTTGGAAAACGGCGAAACCGTCAAATGTGTCGAGGTTGAGGGGCGCGGCCGTGTCTTTTGGGAATTAAATAACCCCGAAGATGTGGCCCGTATCGAAGGAGTGATTGAGCAATGAGCACGCAAAAAACAGTGATGGTTGGGGATGTTCCCTTTGGCGGGGACAACCCGATCGCTTTTGTCGTGGGGCCGTGTCAGTTAGAAAATCGCGATCACGCCATGATGATGGCCGAACGGGTTGCCAATGCCTGTGCGCCTACGGGATCAAAATTTGTCTTTAAAACCAGCTACGATAAGGCGAACAGATCCTCAATCACATCGGCGCGTGGCATCGGCATGGACGAAGGCCTGCGTATTCTGGCAGAGGTGCGCGACACCTTTGGCTGTCCAGTCATCACAGATGTTCATGAGATCAGCCATTGCGCCCCCGCGGCCGAGGTGGTGGACGTGATCCAAATTCCAGCCTTCCTATCGCGTCAGACGGATCTGTTACTGGCGGCGGGGAACACGGGCAAACCCATCAATGTGAAAAAGGGTCAGTTTTTGGCCCCATGGGAAATGCACAATGTCGCCGAAAAAATCGCCAGCACGGGAAATACCCAGATCATGTTGTGCGAACGCGGAACATCCTTCGGATACAACACATTGGTCAATGATTTCCGTGGGTTGGAAACCATGGGTGAAACGGGATACCCGGTGATTT
Source organism: Paracoccaceae bacterium (assembly GCA_017852835.1). GTDB lineage: Bacteria > Pseudomonadota > Alphaproteobacteria > Rhodobacterales > Rhodobacteraceae > HIMB11. Next base: position 9,476 of record JAFMKS010000049.1, on the reverse strand, counting down.
TTGATGCAACACATTCGGTGCAACAACCGGGTGGGCGGGGCAATTCATCAGGGGGCGAGCGTAAATTCGTGGCCGCCCTTGCACGCGCGGCCTGTGCGGTTGGTGTGGCGGGTTTGTTCATTGAAACCCATCAGGACCCCGATAATGCGCCCTGTGATGGACCCAACATGATCCAGATCGACGACATGCCCGCATTGATCGCACAACTGCGTGATTTCGATGCGCTGCGAAAAGGGCTGTAGCCCAAAAAATTCGTTGAACGTCAGTGGACTGGCCCTAAACTGCATAGGGACAGGAAGGGGGATTTCGCAATGATCGAAATGGTGATTGCTTTGGCAATTGTGGGTGCTGTTGCAGGCGTCATTGCGGGGCTGTTTGGTGTTGGGGGCGGTATGATTTTGGTGCCTGCGTTTTATTATGCCTTTACCACCTTGGGCTACGCACATCAGGATTTGATGCAAATTTGCCTTGCCACATCGCTTGCCACGATTGTTGTGACATCCTTGCGTTCGCTGAGTGCCCATAACAAACGTGGGGGCGTGGATTGGGATGTTCTGCGCACATGGGCTCCTGGCATCATGATTGGCGCCTTGGTTTCCGTTGCCTTTGCGGCGCAATTGCGATCCTCAACCTTGCAATGGATATTTGGCGGTTTGGGGATGTGCATTGG
>JAFMKS010000049.1:0-8496 GCA_017852835.1 Paracoccaceae bacterium | reverse complement strand
ATTGCAATGACACTTGTGACAACGCCATTGGGTGTGGCCCTAGCGCATAAGATGGAGGCGGCAAAGTTGAAGCGATTTTTTGCGATATTCTTGGTCTTTGTTGCGGCCAATATGCTGCGCAAGGCCATGGGATATTAACGCGATGTTTGGGGTCACAGGATGGCGGCGCGTAGCCTATGATCCGCGCCTTGCCCAATGGGCGAAACGTGCGTGTCACATCGCGATTGGCGTGGCCCAAGACCCCAAAATGCAGGCAAACTGGTTGGTCTGCGAGGACACGTGGTTTGTTGGGGTTGATGCATTGCCAAACGCAGCGAATGGGGATGTGCCAGGGGCCGAATTTCCCGCACGTTTGCGCAGCATGTGTCCCGGTCCCTATCATAAGGCGCAGGTGTCCATCACCTATCCCGGCTATCCAAAACCGCGCGAAGGCGAAAGTAATACTGCGTTTCAGTTTCGCAAAAATCGGGATGCCGCCCACGTGGATGGCATATTGGGCATTGGAACACCTAAGCGGCGCTTTGTCTGCGAACCCCACGCCTATATTTTGGGCATGCCCCTGAATGACGTTGACGCAGGAGCCAGTCCGATGGTGCTTTGGGAAGGATCACATCTGATTATGCAAGCCGCGTTTCAGGATGCATTTGCCGGTATGACCGACGCCCAAATCCGCGAAACAGACATCACCGATCTGTATAAAGAGGTGCGTAAACATGTGTTTGACACCTGTGAACGGGTCGAGGTGCATGCCAATGTGGGCGAGGCCTATGTCCTGCATCCGATGTGTTTGCATGGGGTTGCCCCATGGGCCCACACAGCCACGGCCCTGCCAGAGGGACGCATTATCGCCTATTTCCGCCCAATGGTGCGGTCCGCATTGGATTGGTTGGATATTCGCTAGCTCTGCAGCGGTTCAGACTTACGTCGACCTATCTGCGCTTCAAACGCGCAGCGCGGCCGCCGCGGCGCACTTTGAATTGATCGGCGCGTGCGGGCAGATCGTCCATGATGGTGCGGCGGGCCTCGGGTGTCATGCGTGACCAATCGGTGATTTCATCAATGGTGCGGTAACAGCCTGTGCAAATGCGCGTTTCAGGATGCACGATACAAATCTGCACACAGGGTGATTCAATTTCATCACGTTTCCAAAGGGGTGTGTTCATTTTATGTGTCTGCTCGGTTTATGTGCTGAATTCGATCTAGCGTCCCCTGAAGGATATACGACGCGGCCACATGATCAATAACTTCAGAGCGACGTTTTCGTGTCGTATCCGCCTCAAGCAAGGCCTTTTCCGCCGCAACCGTGGACAAACGTTCGTCCCAAAAGGCGATTGGCATGTCATGCAGGCGTTCAAAATTGCGGGCAAATGCGCGGGTCGCCTGACATCTGGGGCCTTCGCTGCCGTCCATATTGCGGGGCAGACCCAGAACCATGCCCGCGATCCCGCGCGTGTTGATGATCGCAATCACCGCCTCGGCATCTATTGAAAACTTTTTGCGTTTGATCGTTTCCAATGGGGTTGCAACCGATAGGAACGTGTCACTGACCGCGATGCCGATGGTTTTCGTGCCTAAATCCAAACCAATTAGCGGGGAAAGAGGAGGCAATGCCTGTGCGAATTCGGTTATGTCGTCTGTGATCACTCGATCGCCCCTGCGCTTTTTGCGGCGGCGCGCAGTTGCTCCATCGCGCCCTGATCGCTGCCAAAGACGGCTTGGGCCTCGGTCCAGATGATTTTCGCGTTTTCGACTTCGCCCAAAATGCCATAGGACGAAATCAGGCGTGCCCATTCTGCGGCGCTGCCGCCCTCGGTTGCCAAGCGATCTGACAATTGCGCCACCATCGAACGGATGAAGTCTTCGCGATCGTCAGCGGACATATCCGAGGCTGCCTCGATATCTGCGGCACTGGGTCCTTTTAGGCGCGGGGCAGGCAGTTCAAAATTCACCGCACCCGCCATTGCGGCGACTTCTTCGATATCTTGGCGGATGAATTGTTGCCACGGGGCTTCCGGATCGCCCTCATTCAACAAACGCCGCCATGTGCTGAAGGCCACATCCGCGCGATCATTTTGCAGCATCATCAAACCCATGTAATAGAGCGCTCCTTCGTTTGCAGGATCGCGGGCTAATGCGGCGCGCAGGGCATCCTCTGCCTCGGGTGAAACATACATGCCAGAGGCGAAAATCATCAACTGAGCGTATTCAAAGAAATCTTCTGCACCGGCCTGACCGCCCAAGATGTCCAAGATCCGTTTTTGGGCACGCAGGGCCGCGCGGTAGTTTTCCAATCCCGTTTCAACGCCCACCAAAATGCGATGCCCTTCTATGTCATCAGGGCGTTTTTCGACCGTTTCGCGCAGTTTCTTGACCAAATCGGCATATTGCCCTTCGGCCTCGTTCAGCACTTCTGCTGGTAATCTGTTCCAAACATCCTCTTGGGTGGCGCGGTTTTCGCGCATCTCTGCCGCGCGGGCAAAGCGTTCGGCGCGGGGCAGGTCGTCATATCCCGGAACACCCAATTTCGAATAGGTCCACAAACCACCGCCCAACAATGTGACAACAACAATCGCAACAACAACGGCGACTTCGGTTGCGGACATGGATTTGGGGGCGATTTTTTGTGCGTCATCTGCTGCCAAAATGCGGCGGGACACTTCGGTGCGCAGGCGCTTTGCCTCATCTGCCGTTAGGGTGCCACGCGCCTCATCACGCTCAATTTCGCTTAACTGGTCTTTGTAAATGGCCAGTTGCGTTTCGCTTTCGTCCGTCGGCACGGGCGAAATCAGCGTGCGAAATAAGAAAAAGGCAAGGATAAGTGCAGCACCCGCTGCGATGAGCCAGAACGTCATGTCCCCTCCATATCAATTGCGACATATGTAACGATCATGCCGTTGGTTATAAAGAGGAAAACAACAAGCAGGCCCAGATGTCGCAAGTCGGCTGTGTTGTGACGCACTGGATCGTAGGAAATGAACAAGATAAGGGCATACCGAACGCACAGTCGAAAAACCGGATTCGAAATCACATGAGACGTTATTCTGCATTTGCAATCGCGCGCGAAGGGGCCCGTTATCACACAGGTTGGGAGCGCGCATGGAAATCCCCTGAACCCAAAAAACGCTATGATGCGATCATCGTGGGCGCGGGGGGGCATGGTTTGGCCACGGCCTATTATTTGGGCAAAAACCACGGCATTAAAAATGTTGCGATCCTAGAAAAGGGTTGGTTGGGCGGCGGTAACACAGGCCGCAACACGACAATCATTCGGTCCAACTATCTTCAGGATCCATCGGCCGCGATTTATGAAAAGGCGCGCAGCCTCTATGAAACGATGAGCCAGGATTTAAACTATAACGTCATGTTTTCGCCTCGTGGGGTGATGATGCTGGCGCAGACGGAACATGAAATCCGCGGCTATGAACGCACAGCGCATGCAAACGCGCTACAGGGTGTGGCCACAGAATTCATTTCGCCCCAGCGTGTGAAAGAGTTGGTTCCAATCATCAACATCCACGGTCCGCGCTATCCGGTTTTGGGCGCACTGTGGCAGCCACGCGGGGGCACCGCGCGTCACGATGCGGTGGCCTGGGGGTATGCGCGCGCCTGTTCTAATATGGGCATGGACATCATCCAACAATGCGAAGTCACGGGCGTGCGCCGTGACGGGGACAAGGTGATCGGCGTTGACACGACCAAGGGCCCGATTGATTGCGATAAACTGGGCGTTGTGGTTGCGGGCCATTCGGGCGTTTTGGCCGATATGGCGGGCTTCCGTTTGCCAATTGAATCTGTCGCACTTCAGGCGTTGGTGTCCGAACCGATCAAACCCTGCATGGATGTGGTTGTGATGGCCAATACGGTGCATGGCTATATGTCCCAATCGGACAAGGGTGAAATGGTCATCGGTGGCGGTGCGGATGGGTACAACAACTATACCCAGCGCGGATCCTTCCATCATATCGAGGAAACCGTGCGTGCCTTGGTTGAAACATTCCCAATGATCAGCCGTTTGAAAATGCTGCGCCAGTGGGGCGGCATTGTGGATATGACAGGGGACCGTTCGCCCATCATTTCAAAAACACCCGTTGAAAACATGTTCATCAACTGTGGTTGGGGCACAGGCGGGTTTAAGGCGATCCCAGGATCAGGGTGGGCCATGGCCGAATTGATGGCCAAAGGTGCATCCCCATTGGCCGATGAATTTACCATGTGGCGTTTCGGTGAAGGCAAATTCATCGACGAAAGCGTTGCCGCAGGCGTGGCGCACTAAGGAGGGTTTGAGATGTTATTATTGGAATGCCCTTATTGCGGCGCGAAATGTGAAGAAACCGAGCTTAGCCCAGGGGGCGAGGCGCATATCAAACGCTATGGTCCGGGGTCATCAGATCAGGATTTTGAGGCCTATTTGTTCATGCGCGAAAACCCAAAAGGCGTGCATTTTGAACGTTGGCGTCATGTCTATGGCTGTGGCAAGTGGTTCCACGCCGCACGCTGCACCCAAAGCCTTGAGGTTTTCGGCACCTATGCGGCCCAAACCTTTGAACCCCCACAAGAGATCAAAGACAAAATCAGCGCAAAACGCCCTGGTTGGTCATGGAGGGATTTCTCATGAGCATGCGTTTGAAAACAGGCGGCCGATTGGTCAACCGCGCAAGCCAAGTCGAATTCAATTTCAATGGCAAACGCCTTTTCGGGCATGAGGGCGATATGCTTGCCTCTGCCTTGTTGGCAAATGACCAAATGTTGGTGGGCCGTTCGTTCAAATATCACCGTCCCCGCGGCATCGTCGCATCAGGCGCCGAGGAACCCAATGCCCTGATGAACATGGGCGAGGGCGCAAAATTTGAACCCAACCAACGCGCCACAACAACAGAATTGTTTGAGGGCCTAAGCGTTGGATCACAAAACCACTGGCCATCATTGGAATATGATATTGGGGCGGTGAACGGATTGTTCGCGCGGTTCCTAAGTGCGGGTTTTTATTACAAGATGTTCATTCATCCCCGCCCATTCTGGAAACACATCTATGAACCCTTTATCCGTCAATCCGCGGGTCTGGGTAAGGCGCCGACGGAAAAGGATGCGGACACCTATGAACACCTTTATGCGTTTTACGACGTTGTGGTGATCGGTGGCGGGATCGCGGGCCTACAGGCCGCGCGTACGGCAGCCGCCAGTGGGGCATCCGTTTTGGTCATGGAACAAACCGCCCATTGGGGGGGGCGCGCCGTTGTGGATGGTGGCGAAATTGGTGGGCAAAGCACCGAGGATTTCGTCAACGACAGTTTGGAAAAACTGGCCACGATGGACAATGTCACCCTGAAAACCCGCATGATGGGGGCAGGGGTATATGATCATGGATATGTGTTGGGCTATGAACGCGTCAGCGATCATGCACCCAAGACCACAGGCCCACGTCACCGCCTATGGCGCATTCGTGCGGGTCAGATCATTACCGCCACAGGGGCGATTGAACGCCCGCTGAGTTTTGCGGGCAATGACATTCCGGGGGTCATGTTGGCCTCTGCCGTGCGTGATTACGTTGTGAACTGGGGTGTTGCGGTTGGGGACCGCACTATTGTTGTCACAAACAACGATGATGCCTATCGCACGGCGATTACACTGAAACAGGCGGGATTGGACGTGCCTGTAATTCTGGACGCCCGCGCAAATGGCGCAGGCAGTTTGGGCGACACAGCCCGCGAAATGGGCATCCGCGTTGAGTATGGTAAAGCGATTGCCAAGGTCAAGGGTGGCAAGCGTGTGACAGGGGTTGCCATCTGTGCGCAGGCGGGTTCTGGCGGTGTGCTTGAGGAAATCGCATGTGACGCCGTCGCCATGTCGGGCGGTTGGTCGCCTGTTGTTCACCTCTATTCGCATTGCGGTGGCAAGTTGAACTGGGATGATCAGGCGGTGATGTTCCGCCCTGATTTGAACCGCCGCCCAACGGATCAAAACGGTGAAGGCTTTGTGACACCTGCGGGATCGGCGAACGGGGAATTGGCCCTTTCTGCGGTTCTGGCTGATGCCACAGCACGCGCCAAAGAGGCGGTCAAAGCCTTGGGTCACAAAGCGCCAAGCACCCGTATACCAGAGGCAAGTGAAGCGGGTGAAAACGCGGTTGAACCCGTGTGGCTGATGCCCCAAGGGGCCGGTGATAAACTGCGCATGAAAACCTGGTTGGATTTCCAAAACGACGTTAAGGTTAGTGATGTTCAACTGGCCGCGCGCGAAGGGTATGAAAGCGTTGAACATACCAAACGTTACACAACATTGGGTATGGCAACGGATCAGGGTAAATTGTCGAATATCAATGGCTTAGCGACCCTTGCTGATGCGTTGAATGCAGATATTCCAAATGTGGGAACAACAACCTTCCGTCCGCCTTACACACCGATTTCGATGGGTGCCATTGCAGGCGCTGCGCGGGACGAGGTGTTCCAACCGCTGCGTCAAACACCCATGCAGGGATGGCACGATGAAAACGGGGCCGATTACGAACCCGTGGGTCATTGGCGCCGTGCCTATTGCTATCGCCGCGGATCAGAAACCCGTGCCCAAGCAGTTGAGCGTGAAATCCTGCAAACGCGCAAATCTTTGGGTCTGCTTGATGCATCGACTTTGGGTAAATTGGTGGTCAAGGGGCCTGATGCAGGCAAATTCCTTGATATGATGTACACCAATATGATGAGCAATCTGGCCGTCGGCAAATGCCGCTATGGGTTGATGTGTTCTGAAAACGGGTTCCTGATGGATGACGGTGTTGTTGCCCGCATTGATGAGGATACATGGCTGTGCCACACAACGACAGGTGGGGCGGACCGCATCCATGCGCACATGGAAGAATGGCTGCAAACCGAATGGTGGGATTGGAAAGTCTATGTTGCGAACATGACCGAACAATTCGCCCAAGTTGCCGTTGTGGGTCCGAACGCACGTAAAGTGTTGGAAAAACTGGGCGGCATGGATGTGTCCAAAGAAGCGCTTGGGTTCATGCAATGGGCCGATGGTACGCTTGGCGGGTTCAAGGCGCGGGTGTATCGCATCTCCTTCTCGGGCGAGTTGTCCTATGAAATAGCGGTCCCTGCGAATGAGGGGCGCGCGTTTTGGGATGCCTTGCTTGAGGCGGGCGCTGAGTTTGACGTCATGCCCTATGGAACCGAGGCGCTGCACGTGATGCGTGCCGAAAAAGGGTTCATCATGATTGGCGATGAAACCGATGGTACGGTCATCCCCCAAGATTTGAACATGCAATGGGCCATTTCAAAAAAGAAAGAGGACTTCCTTGGCAAACGCGCCCAAGAGCGCAGCCATATGGTATCCCCAGATCGTTGGAAATTGGTCGGTCTGGAAACACTGGATGGGTCTGTCCTGCCTGATGGGTCCTACGCGGTTGCACCTGGAAACAATGCCAATGGTCAACGCAATACCCAAGGGCGCGTGACCTCAACCTATTATTCGCCAACCTTGGGGCGTGGGATCGCCATGGGGCTTGTCCACAATGGTCCTGATCGCATGGGTGAGGTGATTGAATTTAATAAGGTCGATGGATCATTGGTGAAGGCGAAAATCGTTGATCAGGTCTTTTATGATGCAGAAGGGGCAAAGCAAAATGTCTAATATCCAAACTGCAATGAATGGGGCACGTGCGACAGGCTATGTTGATGTGTCAGAGGCCCCCGCAACGGGCATGATCACCCTGCGCGGTGATCTGGCGGATGCGGGCGTGCAAAAGGCCGTGAAATCCGTGATGGGGGCAGGCGTGCCTGCGACATTGGCCGTGACGGACGCAGATGTGGGCCAAATCCTGTGGATGTCGCCAGATGAATTGATGATCGTCTGCGCCTATGATCAAGCGGATCAGGTTGTTGCCGATTTGATTGCGGCGCTTGGCGAGACACACAGCATGGTTGTGAATGTATCCGATGCGCGTGCGGTGTTTGATCTAAATGGATCCGCGACGTTCGAAATCATCGCAAAACTTGCGCCAATTGACATGAAATCCATGCAGGCTGGAACTGTGCGCCGCACGCGTTTTGCACAAATTCCAGCGGCGTTTTGGATGACATCAAACGACAGTGCGCGGATCATCTGTTTCCGGTCGGTGGCCGAATATATGTTCAACCAATTGCGCAATTCTGCCCAAGCGGGATTTGAAGTCGGCGATTGGTAAACAAGGCAAATAGAAAATGACTTAGAAAAGAGGCGCTCTTGCGCCTCTTTTTTCATTGTACAAACGCCACATTTGCTTTTACGCTTCTTGGGGAAAGGGAGCGTGATGTCGGACAAATTAGAAGTTGAAAACGTTAATCACCCTGAGCACATCACACGGTTGGATGCGGTGAAATACGCGGCGGCGAAAATGGCCTTGCTTGCCATTTTATCGGGGCAAGAACAGGGGTTAACGCAAACTGAAATGATGGCTGCGATCAAGGTTCAGATTGATCAAACGCTGTTCCCGAATGGCGCGAAATCTGGATGGTGGATGAAAAC
>JAFMKS010000127.1 GCA_017852835.1 Paracoccaceae bacterium | reverse complement strand
TCAAAGGCCGCCTCGCGTGTCATCAGATTTGCGATTTCGCGTTCGGGTACAAGTAACATGGGTCGTCCAATTCGGGTGTATTAGAACGGGCGCCAAAGTGATCAGCGCCCTGTAAGTGTTTTTCAGTGGATAAAAATTTAATAGGCGTGTCCACGCGCCGAAATCGGCCAAACGCATTCGACCTTGCCATTGCGTACGCCCACGTACCAATCATGGACATTTGCGGTCGGGTCACAGTGACCTGGTACCAATTTCAGTTTGTCGTTGATTTTCAAAACACCCGCAGTGTCCATCACAACGCCATGTTCGTCGGAACATTTTACGTATTCCACATCATCGCGTCCATAAATCACGGGCAGGCCACTATCGACGGATTGCACCTTAAGCCCAGCATCAACAATGGCTTTGTCCGCTTTGGCATGGCTCATGACGCTGGTTAGGATAAACATTGCGTTTTCCCATTCGCTTTGGTCGATGCGTTTGCCATCCTTATCCAAAATACGCCCGTAATCAGCGTCCATAAACGCATAGGATCCACATTGTAATTCGTTGTAAACGCCAGAGGTGGATTCAAAATAATAGGACCCTGTGCCACCGCCGCCAACGATGTCGCATTCCAACCCTTGGGTGCGCAGCGTGTCCACAGCATCCTTCACCATGGCAACGGCAATTCCGATTTTTTCTTTGCGCTCTTCATAGCTGTCTAAGTGCTGCATCGCACCTTGATAGGCTTGGATACCCGCAAATTTAAGGCCCTCTGCCGCATCAATGGCCTCTGCAATTTCAACAACCGCAGGTGTTGTTGTTACCCCGCAGCGTCCCGCGCCACAATCGATTTCAACCAAGCACTCGATTTTCGTTCCGTGGCGCACAGCGGCCTCGGATAGGTCAGCGATATTGGTCACATCATCCACACAGCATATCACACGCGCCCCATACGTAGGGATACGGGCAAGGCGATCAATTTTAGCGGGATGGCGCACCTGGTTTGAAACCAATACATCGCGAATACCGCCACGTGCGAAAACTTCGGCCTCGGACACTTTTTGACAACAGACACCACAAGCCCCACCAAGCGTTTCTTGCAATTTGGCGACATCAACAGATTTGTGCATTTTCCCATGCACGCGGTGGCGCATTCCGTTTGCGGCAGCATAATCGCCCATCTTTTTAATATTGCGTTCTAGTGCATCTAAATCCAGCACCAAACAGGGGGTTTGAATGTCATCCTCTGACATTCCAGGTTTGGCAGGGATGTTATAGCCCACCTCATAATCATCAAATGTGTTTAGGTCTTTCATCGGTGAAATCCTTTGGTCTTAGAAGTGTTATGTTCTGCTGCGGCAATCCAGGGCAGCTTGTCCAGATCAACATTGCCCCCTGTAATAATGATCCCAACCCGTTTTCCGCGAAACGCATCGGGGTTTTTCAAAACTACGGCGAGTGGTACAGCAGAAGAGGGTTCCATCACGATCCGCAGATGTTTCCATGTCAGTTTCATCGCATCAATGATTTCCGCGTCCGTTGCCGTGAATATATCGCTGACATGATTGGATACAAAATGCCATGTCCGCTCTTTCAGCGGCACCAGTAACCCATCGGCAATCGTTTTGGGCGCATCATCCGCTATGATGTATCCTGCCTTAAAACTGCGATAGGCGTCATCGGCCTGCTCGGGTTCTGCGGCGATGATTTGCGTTTCAGGGGCCAGTGTTGACAGCGTCAGGCAGGTGCCCGACACCATTCCGCCCCCGCCGATCGGGGCGATCACCATATCCATGCCATCGGTTTGTTCCATGAATTCCTTTGAACAGGTGCCTTGGCCCGCGATCACACGCGGGTCGTTGTAGGGATGCACAAAATCCCCACCTGTTTTGGCCTGAACTTCGGCGAATGTTGCCTCACGCGATGTGGTAGAGGGTTCGCATTCTGTAATGATACCGTTGTAGCGGCGCACGGTATCCTTTTTGGCTTGTGGTGCGGTATGGGGCATCACAACATTGCACGGGATGCCACGACGCATCGCCGCATATGACAGGCACGAGGCATGATTGCCCGATGAATGCGTCGCAACGCCAAGGCGAGCCTGATCCTCGTTCAGGCCGAAAACAGCATTTGTTGCGCCACGCACCTTAAAAGCGCCAGGTTCCTGAAAATTTTCGCATTTGAAGAAAAGCGAGGCGCCCGTCAGTTCATTCAGATAATCCGAGGTGCGCACGGGTGTGCGCCGAATGATCGGTTTGATCCGCTCATGGGCCTCTAACATATCCTGATAGGTTGGGATGTTATCAACGATATCCTTCATTCTGCAGCCACCTTTTGTTCGATCATCGAATGGTTGCGATAATATTGTTGGGCGGCGGCAACGCCTGATCCCAATTCAATTGGCAATCCCAAGTCTTTCATACACATTTCGGCAGTGGCGATCCCCGATAGGGCCATGACATCTGTCAGGCTGCCCAAATGGCCGATGCGGAACACTTTGCCTGCCACGTCACCCAGACCTACACCGAAGGCCACACCATATTTTTCCGCAGCCAGTGTGACAATGTCGGTCGCATTGAAATTTGAGGGTGTTTTGATGGCGCTGACCGTGTCGGAATAAACGCTTGGATCA
>JAFMKS010000126.1 GCA_017852835.1 Paracoccaceae bacterium | reverse complement strand
CGTCTTTCATATAGACGTGATAAATCACCGAAGGTGCCGTTGTGATCAATTCGATATCATATTCGCGTTCGATCCGATCGCGGATAACCTCAAGGTGCAAAAGACCCAAGAAACCGCAGCGGAACCCAAACCCCAACGCAGCCGAGGTTTCCATTTCAAAACTAAACGACGCATCGTTCAGGGCCAATTTTTCAATCGCGTCCCGCAGGTCTTCAAACTGGGCGCTGTCCACAGGAAACAAACCACAGAACACAACAGGTTGTGAGGGTTTAAACCCGGGCAGGGCGACGTCGGTGCCCTTTTTCTCATGGGTGATTGTGTCCCCCACACGGGTGTCGCGCACTTGTTTAATGGACGCTGTGATAAAGCCCATTTCACCCGGGCCCAATTCGTCAATGTCCTGCATCTTTGGACGGAAGACGCCCAAACGGTCCACATGGTGGGTTGAATGGTTGGACAGCATTTTAATGCGGTCGCCTTTTTTCAAGACGCCGTCCATGACGCGTACCAATACGACAACGCCCAAATAGGCGTCATACCAACTATCCACCAACATCGCCTTTAGCGGTGCATCTCGTTCACCCGTTGGGGCGGGCAGGCGTTGAACAATCGCCTCAAGTGTTTCTTTGATTCCGATGCCCGTTTTCGCCGACACCATGAGGGCGTCTGAGGCATCAATGCCAATCACATCTTCGATTTGTTCAGCGACACGATCACAATCGGCAGCAGGCAGGTCAATTTTGTTCAAAACGGGCACAATTTCATGATCCGCATCAATCGCCTGATAGACATTTGCCAATGTCTGCGCCTCAACCCCTTGGGTGCTGTCTACCACCAGTAGGGAGCCTTCAACGGCGCGCATGGACCGCGATACCTCATATGCGAAATCGACGTGACCGGGTGTGTCGATCAGGTTCAGAACATAGGATTCACCGTCATCGGCGATATAGTCGATCCGCACTGTGTTTGCCTTGATCGTAATGCCGCGTTCGCGTTCGATGTCCATGCTGTCTAGCAGCTGTTCCTTCATATCGCGATCGGCCACGGTATTCGTTGATTGGATCAAACGATCGGCCAAGGTGGATTTCCCGTGATCGATGTGGGCAACAATAGAAAAGTTACGGATTTTGCTAAGCTCTGTCATAGCGCAGCATATGATTTGAATTTGTGAAATCGTCAAGCTTTGATCGTGAAAACGAATTAGGTTTCTGGGAAAGTTTTCGGGATTTCGTTTACAAAAGATATGCCCCTGTCAGCCTCGCCTTTGACGGATTGTAAATTTGTATTGTTCTGAGAACAGAGGGTAAGCAAATATGCCCGTTAAATTGAGGCACATTATGAAACACACTCTGGCTGGCGCATGCGCTGCGCTGTTTATTTTTCCGGACAAACTGCTTTTTCTGGTCTGTTCAACTGGTCTGTTTAAGTGCGGGAACAAGCAAGGCAAATTACCGCGTTTATCGCTGTATCCAAAGTGCGGCGGATGCAACATTGGGTTTCAAAGGCCAATTAATGGCCGCAGCAATCATTCGCAATTCCAATAATGTCACCGAAATAAAATCATCAAAACGACGCAATCAGGCACGTTTCATGGAGCGATATTCGCAATTTGGCGAATTGGCTCGGGCCTTTTGTTCCTAGAGTAAAAGTCGTGCTGCGCGGTTATCGTTCCACCGCAAAATAATGGCGCACGCCCGCCTCGAATTCGCGCGGTTTTTCCGCGTGAAGCCAGTGGCCAGCCCCCTTTAATTTCGCAAACCGTGCGTTTGAGAAATAGTGTTTTGCGCGTGCTTTGCCGTCCTCTTTGACATAGGGGCTTTCACTGCCACTTAGGAAGAGGGCAGGGCCATCAAATGATCCCTGAATGTCGGGGAAGCCCAAAATGTGGTGCATATCGCGCCCCAAGACATCCAAATTCAATTTCCACCGTTTTGCTGCAACATCCAATGATTGGGTAAAAAACGATTGTAGCGTTGTGTCCTCAACTGTTTCGGCCAGTTGTTCAAAGGCGTCTGATCGTTTGTGCACACGCGTTAAATCCACCGCTTGCATGGCCTGAATATATTGGGACTGATCGTGCCCGTAGGCGATGGGCGCTATGTCCGCCACCAAAAGGCGATTAACCAAATCTGGGCGCATCAGCGCCATAACCATCGCGGCCTTGCCCCCCATGGAATGGCCAACCACGTTCAACGGGCGGCCAAGATGCTGCGCAACCGTGATCAGATCATTGGCCATGTCGATGTAAGAATGTGTGTCAAACCATGGGCTATCGCCGTGATTGCGTTGGTCCACGGCGATCACGTGGTGCTGATCAGACAAGCGTTTTGCAATAACGCCCCAGTTGCGCGCAGAGCCATAAAGCCCGTGTACAATCAATAGGGGCGGATTTGCCCGTTCTTGTCCATGTTCGATCATATTTAGCATATCTGCGCCTTAGGCCGAAAAACAGGGCGTGACCAGAAAAATGGGCCCCTGGGCCCAGATTTTGTTTATTGTTGGATCGCGCGAGCATAATCCAATCGTTTCGCGTATTCCATGACCAAGAGTTGTTGCAACAACTGCGCCAATCCATACTAGCATACAATACTCCCTCTATATGTATTTTTAAAATGTGTAATTTTACGCACTACTAACTAAATATCATGTTATATA
>JAFMKS010000125.1:635-2678 GCA_017852835.1 Paracoccaceae bacterium | reverse complement strand
TCAAGGTCCGCTCAACGCGCCCCCCGCGCGAGGCGATTTTGCGCCCCATCAATGACAAACGCGCTGAGGTTGAATTGTTAAACGCAGAAGAGGGCGTATCCCCCGGTCAGGCATGCGTGTTTTATGACACCCACGGTTCGCGCATCTATGGGGGTGGTTGGATCACAAAACGCGCCTAAAGGAATAGTCCCGCCAAGGTGTAAACCAACCCGAAGACCACCAAAAACATGCCGAGTATCCGCAAAACAGGCTCGGCTGATTTGCTTTGAAAAAGTGGGGCGATGTAGGGCCAGATGTATTTGCGGATCATTTTTTGACCTTCTTTGTGCACGTGCTACCCTTTATAAGATCAAAGGAAAGTGATGACCATGCGCAAAATTTTGATCCTGATCTTCTGCCTCTTTGCCGCGCCACTGTGGGCGGGCCCTACGGACGCGCTGCTGGATAAGCTGGCAATCGCAAAAAGCAAATCAGATGCCGACAGCATTGTGCGCAGCATTTGGATTGAATGGTTGGGCGCCTATGACAGCGATCGCGAAAGACAGCTGATGGACAAGGGCATCGGCGCGATGGATAAAAAACGGTTCAAACAGGCCGAGGCGATATTCACAAGCATTCTGAAATCAAATCCCGATTTCACCGAAGCTTGGAACAAACGCGCCACTGTTCGGTTCCTACAAGGTGATTTTGTCGGATCCGAAGCCGATATTTACGAGGTCCTGACCCGAGAACCCCGCCATTTCGGCGCGATATCGGGTTTGGGATTGATCAACATGCATCTAAACGAACCTGAAAAAGCCTTGAATAGCTTTAAGTTACTTAAAGAAATTCATCCATTTAGCGAGGATGCTACCCTGTTCATCCCCATGCTTGAGGAATCGCTGGGCGTGCGGGATTTATAACGCTGCATCCCGCGTAAAACGGTATTCGATTTTATGATGATATTCGTCATCTGGACGCAAAATCGCCTGTGCAAATTCGGGGCGATTGGGGCTATCGGGCCAGATTTGCGGCTCGAGCGCGATCCCTGCATAGGGGTGAAATGCCCGTCCAGTTGCGGCGGATGGCAAATCGGCCCCCAACCCTGCGCCTGTGTAAACCTGCAGCCCCGGTTCAGTGCTGGCCAATTCCATCCGCGTATCGCCCCCTGACAGCCATGCAATTGGTCGCAATTCCGTACGACCCTCAGACACACAATAATTGTGATCGATATTTACGGGGTGATCCCTTTGCCTCAGGGCGGCAGGCGTTTGAAAATCAAATTGCGTTCCTGTGACATTCATTTTTGCTCCACTGGGGATACCCGTTTCGTCCACCTCCAAAACCTCTGATGCGGCCACCTGTAATTGATGATCGGTGATTGTTGGTGCGCCTGTGAAGTTGAAATAGGAATGGCCCGTGATATTGCACAGCGTGGTCGCATCGGATTTGGCGCGAATATCAATCCCTAACGTCGCCCCCTGCAGGCGATAGGTGACCCACACATCCAACGTCCCCGGAAACCCCATATGACCATCTGGCATGCGTTGAAACAAAACCACATGCGATCCCGAATGTTCCAAAACATCAAAGGCCCGCAGCCCCAGCGTTTCACGCCCCCCATGCAAACAATGCGCGCCATTATTGGCGTCAAACTTATATGGGACACCGTCAACCAACGCCTGTGCCTGATTGATGCGATTGGCGTATCGTCCAACGATTGCCCCCAATTTACCCGGATTGGTGAGGTATGGATCAACAGTTGGATACCCCAAACACAGGTTATGATCCTGACCCGCCCATGCAATCCGTTGCAGAACCGCGCCAAGGTTTAGGACATCCACCTGCATCTGATCGCTGGACAGTGTGATTTGAAATAGTGGCTGCCCCTGCCATTCGGTTTCTAGGCGTTTCATCCTATGCCTCTCCCAACACATGTGCGCGCTCGGCTCGGGCGCCACGGGCCAAATAATCCTGCGGATCGCGCCGCACCATCGCGAATTGCGATTTTAGGGTGGCTTCGATCCAATGCGCCGCGTCCCCCTCGCCTAAAATGACGATATC
>JAFMKS010000125.1:0-625 GCA_017852835.1 Paracoccaceae bacterium | reverse complement strand
CCCAAAATGACAATGTCCTGTCCCAACCAATAGGACCGAAAGGCCGCCAAATCCCCACCCAAAACATGGCCCAGATGGGTTTCGGCGTCCACGGACGCACTCAGTTTGCTAAACACGGATTCGGGGTTCGATAATCCGCTGCTAACCGCATCAATAAACATATCACCAACCTGATCAGGGGTATCCAAACCACGATCACGCATCACATCACAGGCCATTTTCAGGGCAAGGCTGCTGCGAAATGAGATCAACTCACCCGCGCTGACATGGGCCCATGTGGTTACTGGGCCTGCGAACACGACAATCCCATCCCATTTGGCATGATCCGCGACAAATGCCCCAAGCGCGGCAGTGTGCGCAAAACACTGATCTGGGGCAGAGTTATCAATAAATCGCGCCATGCGAGCGAATTGCCCCCCAATTTCGATGGGCGCAGCAAGCGATGCGGGACATGTCACACGTTGCCCTGCAAAGGCACCATCCAACACCACAAAGGAAACATCCAATGATCTTAACACGTCCTTTGGTTCATGCGGGCCAAAGTCAGAGAGGGCCACCCCCCCATGTGCCACGCACGTGTCACGCGCATCAAAAATGGAATACTCAACGTGCCCTGCGTTGCAGG
>JAFMKS010000124.1 GCA_017852835.1 Paracoccaceae bacterium | reverse complement strand
GTTTAGTCGATAGCAACGCGGATCGCCTGAATAAGATCGAACGCAATGAAACCATCGTTGTGGGCGTGAACAAATTCACCAACGGCGAAGAAAGCCCCCTGACCACAGGGGATGGTGGCATCATGGTCGTTGATCCTGCGGTTGAGGCGGATCAAATCGAACGCTTACATGCATGGCGTGCGGATCGTAACGAGGACGCCGTGCGCAGCGCACTCTCCGCATTACGCGCGGCGGCACAATCGGGTGACAATGTGATGGAACCTTCAATCGCGGCTGCAAAAGCGGGCGTCACGACAGGTGAATGGGCCGCAGAAATGCGCGCGGTGTTTGGCGAATACCGTGGTCCAACGGGCGTTTCACGCGGCGTATCCAACAAAACCGAAGGGCTGGATGACATCCGCGGTGCTGTTGATGCGGTCAGCGATAAATTGGGTCGCCGTTTGTCCTTCCTTATGGGAAAACCTGGATTGGATGGGCATTCAAATGGCGCTGAACAGATCGCATTCCGCGCGCGCGATTGCGGCATGGACATCAGTTACGAAGGCATCCGCCTGACCCCTGATCAAATCATCGAAGCCGCGCGTGAAAACGCACCGCATGTGATTGGCCTCTCCATCCTCTCGGGCAGCCACTTGCCCCTTGTTGAAGAGGTTTTGCAAAAACAACGCGATGCAGGATTGGGCCACATTCCGTTGATCGTTGGCGGCATTATCCCGGATGAGGATGCCAAACGACTGTTGGCAATGGGTGTTGCCCGTGTGTACACGCCCAAGGATTTTGAATTGAACATGATCATGTCGGACATCGTAACATTGGCTGATCCAGAGGCAATCGCCGCTGAATAAAACTCACCTCTGGTAATTTATCAAAACGCCCCCTAACGTTTGCGCAGGCAACAGGGGGTGTTTTTTATGGTACAGATTCGACCGCTACACCAATCGGATTTTGACAAATGGTCCGCGCTGTGGCGCGGGTATTTGGCGTTTTACGAAACTGTGTTGAATGATGATCTTTATCACACCACATTTGCGCGTCTGATCGACCCAGCGCGTGCGCATCAAAACGCATTCGTTGCCGAGGCCGATGGCCGTCTGATCGGATTGGTGCATTATATCTTTCACGCCCACAACTGGCGGGCTAAGGATGTCACCTATCTTCAGGATCTTTATGCCGATCCATCCGTGCGCGGAACGGGTGTGGGTCGCAAATTGATCAAAGCCGTCTATAGGGCGGCAGACGACAATGGCACGCCAACCGTCTACTGGAACACCCAGCACTTTAACGAAACCGCCCGTCAACTCTATGACCGCATTGCTCAACTGACCCCCTTCATCAAATACCAACGATAGGAATTCACCATGACAATTCACATCGGCGCCAAAAAAGGCGACATCGCCCCAACCGTATTGATGCCCGGTGATCCATTGCGGGCGAAATGGGCCGCAGAGAACTTTTTATCCGACGCGCGGCTGGTTAATCAGGTGCGCGGCATGTTGGGATACACAGGCACCTATCGCGGAAACCCAGTGACAATTCATGGATCGGGCATGGGCATGCCGTCGCTTTCGATTTACGTAAACGAATTGATCCGCGACTATGATGCACAAACGCTGATCCGCATCGGGTCATGTGGCGGGATGCAGCCACAGGTGGGCATCCGCGATGTTATTTTGGCCATGACCGCAACCACAATTAACACACCATCCGCAGGTATATTCAAAGAAATCAACTTTGCGCCCTGCGCAGATTACGGATTGTTGTCCGCCGCAGTTGAGGCGTCGAAATCCAAAGGTGCAAAAACGCATGTGGGCGGGATATATTCATCCGACGTATTTTATGATGAACGCCCAGACCTAAACGAACAATTGACGCGCCATGGCATTCTGGGTGTCGAGATGGAAGCGGCTGAGCTTTATAACCTTGCCGCACGCTATGGGCGGCGTGCCTTGGTCGTTCTAACCGTTTCAGATCACTTACAAACCGGCGAAGCCCTGCCCGCCGATCAACGTGAACAAAGCTTTGGCGACATGGTAGAAATCGCATTGGAGGCCGCTTTTGCCTAATTTAAATCATCGCCCTTGGGTGCCCGAAAACTGTGAACAATATATTCAGGACATGGCTGCAAAAACTGCGGGAGCCTCGTCTGCCGACATTGCAAATCAGATCGAGGCCTTGGCCGAGGACAATCGCCAAATCCATGAACGTGATTGTTTCAACCTAAACCCTGCCACCAACGTTATGAACCCGCGTGCCGAGGCACTTTTGTCCAGTGGTATCGGGACCCGCCCATCCTTGGGATATCCGGGGGACAAATACGAAATGGGCCTAGAGGCAATTGAGCAGATCGAAGTCATTTGCGCCGAACTGTGTGCCGAGGTGTTTCAGGCGAAATATGCCGAAATCCGTGTGCCATCAGGTGCAATTGCAAACCTATACGCATTCATGGCCTTGTGTCAGCCGGGGGATGATATTATTGTCCCCCCTGCCTCAATCGGGGGGCACGTGACGCACCATCAGGCGGGCTGTGCGGGGTTATTCAGACTGAACATCCATCACGCTCCCGTTTTGGCAGATGGATACACGGTTGATGTTGATGGGTTGGCAAAACTGGCCATGCAGGTGCGCCCAAAACTGATCACCATTGGCGGCAGTTTGAATTTGGCCCCCCATCCCGTTCAG
>JAFMKS010000123.1 GCA_017852835.1 Paracoccaceae bacterium | reverse complement strand
CGTTTCAAAGGCCGTGCGATCCCCGGCATAGGGTTTGTGATCAATCATCTCACAGGCAACACCAAAGCGTTCGGCCTGTTGAATAACCCCAGCATTGGGTTGGTTTGTCACGATTAGGGCAGGCATCGCAGGGTGATCGCCCTGCATGCTTTCCATCAGTTTTACGGCATTTGATCCACCGCCAGAGGCGAAAATCGCAACCCGTTTTGTCACGACAATGTGCCCGTGTAACGAACACCAGCATTATTCGTGACCTGACCAATCGTCACCGGATCTTCGCCCATGTCCGTGAGGCATTGGATGACGGACGTCTCGTGTGCTGGGTCAACAATCAGCACCATGCCCAAGCCACAGTTAAATGTTTTTAACATCTCGGCCTGTTCCATGCCGCCTTGCGCCATCAACCATTGGAACACAGGCGGTAGATCCCATGCATTAAGATCAATGGAAATCCCCTGCCCGTCGTCCAAGGCGCGTGGGATATTTTCACTCAGCCCGCCACCAGTAACATGTGTCAGTGCATGCACACCGCCTGCGTTCAACGCAGCCAAGGATTGTTTCACATACAGACGCGTTGGTGCCAAAAGTGCTGCGCCAAGTGTACCTTCCGAAAACGGGGATTGATCCGCCCAAGTGAGCCCAGAGCCATCTACCAAATGACGCACCAAGGAAAAGCCATTTGAATGCACACCGCTTGATCGTAGGGCAATCAATTTATCCCCCACACTCACATCCCGTGGCAATGCACCACCGCGTTCCATGGCGCCCACGGCAAAGCCCGCCAAATCAAAATCGTCATTTGCATACATACCTGGCATTTCCGCGGTTTCACCACCGATCAGTGCGCAGCCTGACAATTCACACCCTGTTGCAATCCCGTTGATGATTGTTGCAGCCTGTTCAACGTGCAGTTTTCCTGTTGCAAAATAATCTAGGAAAAACAAAGGCTCTGCCCCCTGACAGACCAGATCGTTCACGCACATGGCCACCAAATCAATGCCGATTGTATCAAAATGGCCTGTGTCAATTGCGATGCGCAATTTGGTCCCCACACCATCGGTGGCCGAGACAAGGATCGGATCATTAAATCCCGCAGCCTTAAGGTCGAAAAGCCCCCCAAATCCACCAAGCCCCGCCATAACACCGCTTCTGTTCGTGCGTTTTGCTGCGGGTTTTATCCGATCCACCAGCGCGTTGCCTGCATCAATATCTACACCCGCTTGCGCATAGGTCGCGCCGTTCGTGCCGTCCGTCATCTGTGGTCCTTTCGCGAAATTAGCGCCCAACTAATATATTGCGCGCTAAGTTTCAATCGCAAACCCTTGACCTTGGCGCGACATGTGATAGCACGAGGGAAAGTGGGCCTGTAGCTCAATTGGTTAGAGCAGAGCGCTCATAACGCTTTGGTTGCGGGTTCAAGTCCTGCCGGGCCTACCACTTTTATGAATTTCACTCAAAAAATACGCGACTTCATCACCGCAATAGTTGAAAATGAGCGCGTGCCTGAACGGTTCAATTTTATTTGGCAATCCGCATGTCAACGCACAAACCACCGCCCTGCGCTTCGGACAAGATCAAATGCCCCCCATGTGCGCGCGCGATGTCATTGGCGATAGGCAGGCCAAGACCAACACTAGAGCCCTTGTTCTGATTACGGGCGGGGTCCAGGCGGGCAAAGGGTTTTAGGGCATTCTCACGTTGATCAGGCGGGATTCCCGGTCCGTTATCCTCAACCCGGAACGTTAGAAATGCGGCGTCGCTGTACAGGCTTAGGCGTATCTGATCCCCATAGCGGAACGCATTGTTCAGCAGGTTTTCCAATGCGCGTTTCACCATATTTTCGCGCATCATCACCACAGTTTCATCGGCATAAATATGCAACTGTACCACCTGCCCCATGCGCGCATAATCCTTCACCAATCCATCCAGAAATGTGATCGCATACACAGGTTCATTGCGACTTCGATCTTCGCCAAGGGTTTTGGCGTAAACTAAAAACTCATCCAAAAGGATGCGCATATCCTCGACATCCTGTTCCAACAGTTTGCGGTCGCCTTCCTCGAGCATCGACACCCCCAGTTTCAGACGCGTCAACGGCGTACGTAGATCATGACTAACGCCCGACAGGATCAACGTGCGTTGTTCAATGTGGCGTTCAATGCGGGATCGCATGTTCAAAAATGCATCCCCCGCTGCGCGCACCTCAATCGCGCCGCTGGGCGAATAGGCCACGTTTTGTCCACGGCCAAAGGCCTCGGCCGCGGCTGCCAAACGTGTGATGGGGCGCAACTGATTGCGCAGATAAAAGAACGCGATGATTGTGAAAATGCCCCCAAAAAACACCATATTCACAATCAACTGATGCGGGTTTGATGCGGACACACGTCGGCGTGCGAAGGTTAATTCTAGCTCCTCATACCCCGGGATCGCCATGCGCAAAATCACGATACGATTATCCGGTAAATCCACACCGCGCAGCGATGCAACATGCGATAATTCACGGATCACAACAATGCCCGTTAAATCATAAAACCGTCGTGTGGGTTGGAATGCCCCTTCCGGATTTACACTGAGCGAAATATCCAAGGCATCTGCAAAGTCATGCGCCCCCTCAATATCTCCACTGCGGATCAGCGCATCAAAATACGCCAATTCTTGGGTCAGGCCTCGGGTAAGTTGTTCTGTTACCCCCTCAAAATGGCGCTGAATAAATACGAAGGACACCAGTAACTGAATCGAAACAACAGGCAAAATCAATATCAGCGCAGCGCGCCAATAGAGCCGTTTGGGCAT
>JAFMKS010000005.1 GCA_017852835.1 Paracoccaceae bacterium | reverse complement strand
CCCTAAGCTTCCCGTATTGTATTGATCATGATTTGTACATTGTCAGGGTTTGCGTCTGGAGTGATGCCATGTCCTAGATTGAAGATGTGCGGTCCGCCTTTGAGAGCGTTGACGATGCGCTTGGTCTCGATGATCAGATCATCGCCCCCTGTGACCATGTGGGAGGAGGCAAGGTTGCCTTGAACGCAGCTGTCAGGTTGGACGTTTTGAGCAACCCACTCGGCGCTGACGCTGTTGTCAATCGCGATGCAGTCTGCACCTGTGGCTTTGGCAAAGCCGACATAGCCCTCGCCTGCTTCGCGCGGAAAGGCAATCACGGGGATACCTGGATGGCGGTGTTTCAGAGCTTGGGTGATTTTGGCCGCAGGGTTGAGGGCGTATTTTACAAAATCATCCCCCTTGAGTGATCCCGCCCAGCTGTCAAAGAGCTTGACCACCTCTGCACCTGCTTCGATCTGTTTGCTAAGGTACTCGATGGTCGCCTCTGTTAGGCGATCTAGGATACCCTCAAATACAGCGCGGTTTTCTGCTTTCAGCGCATGTGCCGGTCCCTGATCTTTGGTGCCACGTCCTGCAATCATATAGGTGGCCACAGTCCAGGGCGCGCCTGCAAACCCGATCAGTGTCGTTTCACGCGGAAGCTCACGCGATAAGATCCGTACAGTTTCATAAATCGGGTTCAGCGTTTCATGGATATCTGCCGTAGCGCGCAAGCCCGCCAATTCATCCGCGGTGGTTGTGGTGCTCATCCGTGGGCCTTCGCCTGTTTCAAACCACAAATCCACCCCAAGTGCCTGAGGCAACAACAAGATGTCCGCAAATAAGATCGCTGCATCAAATCCGTAGCGGCGGATGGGTTGCAACGTCACCTCGGCGGCCAATTCACTGTTGTAACACAGCGATAAGAAATCCCCCGCCTCAGCCCGCGTGGCACGGTATTCTGGCAAATAGCGACCCGCCTGTCGCATCATCCAGATGGGCGGGGTCTCTTGGCGTTCACCAGCAAGGGCGCGGAGAATTGTTTTATCTTTATTCATGGGTCACCTATCGTTTCATCCTTCGTCATACGCCAAGCCATTAAAGTCAAGCAATGTGTCTTGTGTTTTAGACGTTATAGACCTAAAACTTTGATATGTCTTTGAATTTACCTACCCCCACTACACCCCTTAAAATCGGCACCCGCGGATCCCCCTTGGCACTGGCGCAGGCCCATGAGACACGGGCGCGCTTATCGCAGGCCTTTGATCTGGAAGAGAGCTGTTTTGAGATTATCGTGATCAAAACAACAGGGGATCGTGTTCTAGATCGCCCGTTGAAAGAGATCGGGGGTAAGGGGCTGTTCACCCGCGAGATTGAAGACGATCTGCTGAGTGGGCGGATTGATATTGCG
Organism: Paracoccaceae bacterium; assembly: GCA_017852835.1. GTDB lineage: Bacteria > Pseudomonadota > Alphaproteobacteria > Rhodobacterales > Rhodobacteraceae > HIMB11. The sequence goes on along the minus strand of JAFMKS010000005.1, from coordinate 67,918 downwards.
GTGCATTCGATGAAGGATATGCCCACAGAACAGCCTACTGGACTGATTTTGGACACTTATTTACCGCGTGAAGATGTGCGTGATGCCTTTGTCTCCTTAACAAAAGACAGCATGGATGCGTTAGAGGCAGGTCAAAAACTAGGATCATCCAGTTTGCGCCGTAAGGCACAGTTGATGTTGGCGCGCCCTGATCTTGAGGTTGTAGAGTTTCGCGGCAATGTGCAGACGCGATTGAAAAAGCTTGAGGATGGCGTGGCCGATGCAACGTTTTTGGCTGCCGCTGGTTTGAACCGACTGGGGCTATCGCATATCGCCAAATCCTTCTTGGATCCAGACGTCATGTTGCCCGCGGTGGCGCAGGGAGCGATCGGGATTGAACGGCGCAGTGAGGACACACGCGTCGCTGAAATACTGTCAGCTATACATGACACTCCAACAGGTCAAAGACTGGCCGCAGAACGGGCGTTTTTACGGGGCCTAGACGGATCCTGTGAGACCCCCATCGCGGGCCTTGCTGAACTCAACGGCTCCACCCTACGCCTGCGTGGCGAAGTCCTGCGCCCAGACGGAAGCGAAGCCATCAACGACGATCAATCATGCCCCATCGAAGACGCCGAAAAACTCGGCTCAGAAATGGCAAACAAAATCCTAAACGCAACTCCAAAAAACTTCTTCGATTGGAAAAATTAGGGCGCTAATGGGCGGGTGCGGAGACCGCGTCCAAAAGGCCACGCCCACCATCTACAGTCACGACCTGACCCGTGACGAAACGTGATGCGTCGGATGCCAAATACTGAACTGTATCCACAATTTCATTTGCAGATGCGATCCATCCAATTGGCGTGTGCTCTTCGATATCTTTGCGCATTTCTGGGTTTTCTTTTAGGGTCGCTTGCAAACTTGCCGACATAAGCGATGCAAAAGCCACGGCATTCACACGAATACCACTGCCCGCATATGCAAGTGCCAAAGACCGCGTCATTTGATCCAGTGCTGCGGTTGACACAGAATAGCCCAGCAATTCGGGTTGCGCCCTTTGTGCGGCCAAGGAACTTAGGTTCACAATCGTTCCGATGCATTCATCATCACGCACTTCAACCTGTTGTTTCATACGTTTGGCAACAGCTTGTGATAACCGCAGAGCTGTTAAAACGTTTTGCTCAAACAGCATTTCAATACTGCTATCTTTGTGATCAAAGGCATCGGTTGGCATAACCTGACGCGAGGCGTTGATCAATATATCAATCTGATCAAAGGCATCGACAGTCGCCGACAATAAATTCGCCACCGTTAGGCGTTCTCGTAAATCGCCGGCGAAGTACGTGACATTTTCTTGTTCAGCGATGTCTTCAATTTCTTTCTTGAGGCGCTTTTCGTCCATATCTGCGAAAACCACATTGGCGCCCTGTTCAACAAAATGCCGCGCTATGGCAAGTCCGATCCCGTTCGCAGCACCTGTGACGATTGCGGTTTTACCGTCAATTGAAAAACTCATCTTACACTCCTTGGGGTGCCAATGATCTAAATTCCAGCATTTCGCTTTGGTTTAGATGCATACAAAACTTTAAAGCGATTGTCTTTGGTTACTTCGCCGACGTTGTGGAACAATTCGTTTAAGGTTTGTTCATATGGCAAATGGCGATTGGCCACGACGTAACAATCGCCCTGCACTTTCAAGGATCTAACGGCTGATTTGATGAAATCTATTCCAATCCCCGGATCAGCCTTGCCAAAATTATGGAACGGCGGATTCATGACAACGGTATCCAAAGCCTCATCGGCACGCCACGCCGTTGCATCCGCCCAAACAAATGTAACCTTGTCCGAAGAAACATTCACCCGCGCAATTTCAATCGCGCGGTAATCCGCCTCGACCGCAATAACGCGCTGTGTGGGCATTTCGATAAGGTTTCGTGTCAGGTACCCCCAACCTGCACCTAAATCGGCAACTGTTCCAGCTAACCGAGGCAATACAGAAAGCAAGAAGTGAGACGCAGGGTCAGCAGCGTCCGCGGAAAAAACACCTGCAAGGGTTTTAAAACCATCTTCTAGCGATTTTGGAGTGTCAAAATAATCCGATAAGTCCGTATCACCTGTAAACCAGGCAATTTTACCATGCGCCTTTGAGACCGCATCCCCAAGCGATGTGCGCTTTCGCAGGTCCTTCAGTATGGGATCAATGCCCGCGTCCTTTTGCCCATCAACAATCACCAATCCGCTGTTTGTACATTTTTGTGCCGTGGCAATAAAGTGCCGCGAAAGCGCTTTTGCTTTTGGCAATAGCACAACAGCCACGTCGAAATCCGATTGCACCGATTGCACAACGTCATATCCCGCAGCCTGTAGATCCGTGACCGAAGGTGCGAATGTTTGATAAATGGTTGGCTTTAGATATTTAAGCGCAGCAATTTGGTGGGGGGTCTCGGCGTTAAAAACAATCCACCTTTTTCCCTCTAGATGCGCGAACTCATCGTCTACAAACTGAAAACGTGTACTGAACAACGCTGGCCTGTCTATTCTTTTTCCATCGTGCACTGCAATGGATGCTGGTGACGACGCGCATAATCCATAACCTGCGCAACCTTTGTTTCAGCGATTTCGTGACTGAAAACACCGACAACGGCAACACCCTTTTTATGAACGGTCAGCATAATCTCGAAGGCCTGTGCATGATTAAGGCCAAAAAACCGTTCAAGCACAATTACCACAAACTCCATTGGCGTATAATCATCATTCAGCAACAAAACCTTATACAATGGGGGCCGTTTTGTGCGCGTTTTGGGTTTTACCAAAACGTCTGCGTCACCCTCATCATTTTTGTCGTCGCTTAATTTATGCGCATATAGATCCAGCAAATCTACATCCCTAATTCAAGTTATGCCGAGCGCTTTATATAGGTCATAAAGACCAAAGTAAAAGCGATAGTGGCACTATAAATTCAACAACAAAACCACGATTGCAAATCACAAAAGATCGACGGAACCAGGATCCGGACCCAATTAACACAATTTATAGTTTTACAAATAGCTACCCCAATATGCTGATAAAACTATACCAATTTTCCCAAAAATCTATGAATCATAGTGCTTTATCGAAAGAACTAAATGTGATACGACTTGAGCAAGTGTCAAAATAGGCGCATGAGGCAGTAAAGGAAAGCTATCGTGTTCAGACGGCTAACATCGTCCGGCTTGGTCGTGGTGCGTATGTGTACCACGCTCGTGGCGATCATTTTCACAACTCATCTTGTTTGGTCCGCACCCTATGCGGCAATGGTCATGGACGCGCGCAGTGGAAAAGTGCTGCATGCTGAAAATGCAGATACACGGCTTCATCCTGCTTCGCTCACAAAAATGATGACCTTGTACGTGGTGTTCGAGGCCGTTGAAAATGGCGAAATCTCTTTGGATACTAAGGTACGGATTTCCAAGAAAGCGGCCGCGGAGCCTCCATCAAAACTCGGCTTACGCTCAGGCCAACGCATTAAACTGCGGTATTTGATCCGCGCAGCCGCCGTGAAATCGGCAAATGACGCAGCCACAGCATTGGGCGAGGCTATTGAAGGATCAGAGGCAGCCTTTGCCCGGCGCATGAATCGCACGGCCAAGGAGCTTGGGATGAAGCGAACAACGTTTAAAAATGCGCATGGTCTTACCGAAAAGGGGCATCTTTCCACCGCGCGTGACATGACCATCCTTGGGCGCCATCTGTTTTATGATTATCCCGATTACTACAATTTGTTCTCGCGCATCCGCACACATGCAGGACTGCGAGAGGTTGCAAATACAAACCGCCGATTTTTGGGAAATTACCGCGGCGCTGATGGGATCAAAACGGGATATACCCGTGCTGCCGGTTTCAACCTTGTTGCCTCGGCTGAACGTGGTCAAGAGCGCATTATTACAACCGTTTTTGGTGGGCGTTCCACAGCGACACGGAACAAACGCGTTGCGCAGTTGATGGACAAAGGGTTCAAATTGGCGCCAAGCCGTGTAGCCGTTCAAAAACCTGCGCGCCCTGACTATTCCATTACCTCGACGGACACGGGTTCACGACTTGCTGGGAAAACAGTACGTGTCAAAACAAACCGCCCATACAGTCCACGCCCAAAACTACGCCCCGCTGCGAAAATTCAGCTTGCGACCATCGATCTTAAAAGCGAAATCGAAAGTGCACTAAGCGAAGCGCAAAATGTACGTATTGAAGTCGAACGATCACCCACAGAACAGGCAACACCGATATCGGTGAATATTGCAACCATCGATACAACCAGCGCCATTGCCGAAAGTTTGGGGCCAACGGTCGTCAGTCGATTATCGACATCAAACGGCGGTCATTGGGGGATCAATGTTGGACGCTTTAATACACGATATGCAGCTGAAAAAATGCTATTAAAAACGGCGCTCGCCGAAATTGATGCACTCGACGGATCCTTGCGCAAAGTGCACCAAAGCAGACAAGGATTTGAAGCGACATTCCTGGGGCTAAGCGAATCGCGCGCGCTTCAGGCCTGCACACGGCTAAGCGCTCGCAATATCAAATGCTCGACGATTTCACCGGGTTAAGTTTTTGGTTTTGACCCCAGGTTCCTGATAAAATACGTTCAGCGTGACACTGATGGACGATAGCGACATTGCCAAAGCCGCAATCAGGAGCGTGGCAAATCCTGCAATCGCAACTGGTACCGCGATTACGTTATAAAATGTTGCAATCCGAAAGTTTTCCGTAATGCGCTTTTGTGATGCTTTGGCCAATGGGATTAAATCGACCAGTTGGTCAAGGTTTTCACCCAAAACACAATATCCGCGGGCGTCCGCTCCTTTAACGCTAACCTTGTCTATAGTTTGCCGATGAAAACGACCGAGCGGTTTGCTGAAACGCTACAAAAACTCTTATCACTTACCCCCGATAGAATTGCGTTATTTGGATATGCGCATGTTCCATGGATGGCCCGTCGCCAGAAAATGATTGATCCAACGGCCCTTCCAAACCCCAAAGCGCAGTTGCGGCTTTTTCAAATAGCGCAGCATATTTTCAACGCAGATGGGTATCAGTCGATTTGCATTGATCATTTTGCGCTGACAAATGACCCTATGACACTTGCGTCGCAGACAGGAACGCTTTTTCGAAATTTTCAGGGATATACAACTGACCAGTCAAAGGTTCTGATTGGGGTGGGCGCATCGGCAATATCCAAATTTCCGCAAGGCTAAGCTCAAAATGCGCCGGGCGCTGCAGAGTATAGCAAAATAATAGATACAGGCGGTCAGGCTACAGTTCGGGGGCACGCATTGATGGATCATGACAGATTAAACTCTGACATAATCGCCGCACTGCTATGTCAGTTTCAGGTCCTCATTTCAGATATTTGCGATAAGCACGAGATACCTCCAACTGCGTTGATTGATCGGTTTGAAAAGGTAAACGCGCGCTTTGACAACCTTATGAACGTCAATGAAACAGGGCTTATCATTCCACACGAAGCACGGCCATTGACCCGCATGATCGCGCGTGAATTTGACACATATTCCTTATCAGACACAGGTCACAGTTACGCGACCTAAATCATTGCAGCATCAACCAATGCCTTGGTGTATTCCGTCGAAGGGTTCGTAAAGATTTGATCCGCCCCCTCTTCTTCAATGATGTCCCCACGCTTCATCACCATCACGCGGTGGGACATGGCGCGCACAACCTTTAGATCATGACTGATAAATATATAGGCCAAACCATACCTACGCTGCAAATCGCGCAACAAATCGACAATTTGAACCTGTACCGTCATATCTAAAGCCGAGGTGGGTTCATCCAGAATAACAAGTTTGGGGCGCAGCACCATCGCACGCGCGATTGCGATGCGCTGCCGCTGACCACCCGAAAATTCGTGTGGATAGCGATGCATCATGGCGGGGTCTAAGCCCACCTCAATCATAATATCACGCACCTTTTTTTCGATTACAGCATCATCCCCGATGCGATGTACCCTTAAACCCTCTGCAATCACCTGCGCACAGGTCATACGAGGAGACAGCGAGCCATAGGGGTCCTGAAAAACAATCTGCATATCTTGGCGTAAATTCCGCAATTCGCGCTTCGAAAGTTGGGCCAACAAGCGCCCATCGAATTCGGCCTGACCCTCAAACGAAATCAAACGCATCAGTGCCATCGCAATCGTCGATTTTCCCGAACCGCTTTCACCAACAATCCCAAGGGTTTCGCCCGCGCGTAATTCAAAGCTTGCCTCGTTCACGGCCTTCACATGGCCGACAGTGCGGCGCAACAATCCCCGCTGAATTGGAAACCAAATACGCATTTTATCAGCCCGCGCGACGACAGGCGCATCTGCATCAATTTCATCAGGTGCCCCAATGGCATGTGCGGACAATAGTTTTTGCGTATAAGGGTGTTGTGGCGACGTAAACACCTTTTCAACGGTGTCATGTTCCACAATATCCCCATCTTTCATCACATAAACACGATCTGCGATTTTGCGCACCACCGCCAAATCATGGGTGATGAACAACATGGCCATGTTTTCTTTTTCTTTCAGGTCATTCAGCAAATCCAATATTTGCGCCTGAATTGTTACATCTAGGGCCGTTGTCGGTTCATCCGCGATCAGCAGTTTTGGACCATTTGCCAATGCCATCGCGATCATCACACGCTGTCGTTGTCCACCAGAGAGTTGGTGTGGATAATCAGACAGCCGTGTTTCTGCGTCCTGAATTCCGACACGTTCCAGCAATTGCAAAATCCGCGCACGCGCAGCGGTACCTGTGACCCCTTGATGAAGTTCCAATGATTCGCGCAACTGCTTTTCAATTGTGTGTAGCGGGTTAAGCGAGGTCATCGGTTCCTGGAAGATGAAGCTAACCTCATTACCCCGCAACTGGCGCAAGGCCCCTTCATCGTGATCCGAGATATCTTGACCGTTGTAGTGTGTCTTACCAGAAATCTGTGCGCTGCGCCCCAACAGTTTCATTGAACTTAACGCCGTTACAGATTTTCCAGAGCCGCTTTCCCCAACCAAAGCGACAACCTCACCTGGGTTGATATGATAACTGACACCATTCACAACAGTCAGCGGTCGACCTTCTTGGGTAAAGGCGATGTTAAGGTTTTCAACAGAAAGAACAGGCGTCATTTGAATGTCTTTCGTGGATCAAAGGCATCACGCACGCCTTCAAAAATAAAGACCAACAAGGCAAGCATGATTGCAAAGGTAAAGAAGGCAGTGAACCCCAACCACGGTGCCTGTAAGTTTTGTTTGGCTTGCAATGTTAATTCACCTAGTGACGGCGCAGTTGTTGGCAGGCCAAAGCCCAAGAAATCCAAACTCGCCAAACCTGCAATGGTTCCAGTCACAATAAACGGTAGCATCGTCAACGTGGCAACCATGGCATTCGGCAGCATATGACGGAACATAATTGTCCAATCGCTGACCCCCAATGCACGGGCAGCGCGGACGTATTCCAAATTACGGGCCCGCAAAAATTCCGCACGTACCACCCCAACAAGGCCCGTCCAACCAAATAGGATCATTAAAAAGACCAACAGCCAGAAACTTCGCCCCAAGATCGCAAACATAATGATGATCACATATAGGGATGGAACAGCGGCCCAAATTTCGATCACACGCTGTAGGATCAAATCAGTCAAACCACCAAAAAATCCCTGAATGGCCCCCATGATGATTCCAATGATACTGGATAAAGTCGTGACCAAAATTGTGAACAATATGGATAAACGGAACCCATAAATCACACGCGCCAAAACGTCCCGCTTGGTGTCATCTGTCCCCAACAAATTTTGTGAATTTGGGGGCAGCGGCGCGGCGCCGGGGCGATCAACAGGCGTGTTGTAGGAATATGGGATCAACGGCCACATTAACCAACCCTCTTCAAAATCAGCCCCTGAATAAGAACCTGCGGAAATTTCGTCCATAATATCATACGGGATATCGAAACAATCGATTACGCCGCCCGATTTGATCAAACACTGAACCTCGGGGTCGCGATAAACCGCCTCTGTTTTAAAATCTCCGCCAAAGCGTGTTTCGGGGTAGAAATTGAAGATCGGCGTAAAATACTCACCCCGATACTTCACCAAAATAGGTTTATCATTGGCAATAAATTCTGCGCAAAGGGAAATCGCGAATAGAACACCGAAAATAATCAATGACCAAAATGCGCGTCCATTGGCGCGGAAATTTTTCCAGCGGCGTTGGTTAAGTGGCGCTAGTTTCATCATCCCTCACGCCCTTCAAAATCGATACGTGGGTCCACAAAGACGTACATCAAATCCGATAGTATCCCGATCACAAGGCCCATAAGCCCAAAGATGAACAATGTGCCAAAAATTACGGGGTAATCGCGGGCGACAGCCGCCTCAAATCCAAGACGCCCTAAACCATCCAGAGAAAAGATGGTTTCAATGATCAAACTCGCCCCAAAGAACACGCCAACAAAAACCGCTGGGAACCCAGCAATCACAATCAACATCGCATTTCGGAAAATATGGCCATATAGCACCCGCGATTCACTCAACCCCTTGGCCTTAGCGGTCATCACATATTGCTTTTGAATTTCGTCCAAAAAGCTGTTTTTCGTCAAAAGCGTAAGCGTTGCAAACCCAGATATCGTCGAGGCAATAACGGGCAATGCGATATGCCAGAAGTAATCCGCAATTTTACCCAACAGTGACAATTCAGCAAAGTTATCCGAATATAGCCCCCGAAGCGGAAAGATTTGATAGTACGATCCACCCGCGAATAAGACCAGCAGGATGATTGCAAACAAGAACCCTGGGATGGCATAGGCCATAATGATGACACCACTGGTCCATGTATCGAATCGCGTTCCATCATTTACGGCCTTACGTATACCCAACGGGATCGACACCAGATATGCAATCAGCGTCGACCACAGCCCCAATGAAATGGAAACGGGCATTTTTTCCAAAACCAAGTCAATCACGCTGATCGAACGGAAATAGCTCTCTCCAAAATCAAGCCGAATGTAGTTCCACATCATATCGAGAAACCGTTCAAGCGGTGGCTTATCGAAACCAAACTCTTTCTCAAGTTCCGCTATGAACTCGGGTGGAAGCCCACGCGCACCCACATAATCCGTGTTCCCCGAATTATTGGCAGCGGTTTCAGAACCGCCGCCTGATATTGCTTCGAACACATCCCCTTCACCCTCTAAATTGGCGAGGATCTGTTCAATCGGCCCACCGGGGACGAATTGAACCAAGGCAAAGTTGATTACCATGATCCCCAGAAGCGTAGGAATAACCAGCAAAAGCCGGCGAAGGATGTAGGCGCCCATGGCTTACCTCAATACGCCTTTGGCCTTAAGATCGGCGGCTTTTTCGGCGTTGTACCACCAGAAATCAAGATTACCCAATGCGAATGGCGGCAATGTTTCTGGGTGTTCATACATGTCCCAATAGGCCACGCGATAGGCATCATTGAACCACTGTGGCACCCAGAAATAATAGGCCCGCAATGTACGATCCAGCGCTTTAACTGAGGTTGCCAACTCTGCCTTGTTCTGGGCGTTCATCACATGCTCGATCAGAGTATCAACCGCCTCTGACTTAAGCCCCATCGAGTTAAAAACAGACTGATCTGCGGTTTCCGATCCAAAATATTGCTTCAATCCTGATGAGGGTTCCAGCGACATTGGGAACTGATCTACCATCATATCAAAGTCATAATTACGTGACCGATCGGTCATCTGCGCAGGGTCTATGCGTGAATATATTGCATCTATTCCTGCCGCTTTAAGATTATCGATGAATGGCAGGTGTACGCGGTCAAATGTGGGGCTATCTTCGATAATTTCGATTGTCAGCGTTTCACCCGCTGCATTTCGGCGCAATCCATCATCCCCGACAGTCCAACCTGCTTCGTCCAACAATGCGCTTGCTTTGCGTAGATTTTTACGATCCAACGTGCGATTTCCGGAAACAGGGGCCATGACAGCCTCGCCATCAATCACACCGGCGGGCAATAGGTCCGCGATGGGTTCCAACAGAGCAAGTTCCGCATCTGATGGCATGCCTGCGGCGGCCAATTCAGAGTTTTCCCAGAATGAATTAATGCGTGCGTATTGTCCGTAAAATAGCGATTCATTGGACCACTCAAAATTAAACAGCAATCCGACCGCCTGACGTACGCGGATATCATCAAATTTGTCGCGACGCAGGTTCATAACATAGCTTTGGCCAGTCGCCATACCACCATCGGGCAGAAGCGTTTTAATTACGTGACCTTCGTCCAGCGCAGGAAAATCATATGCAGTTGCCCATGATTTTGACGAGTTTTCTTGCCTGAACGTGTAAGCACCTGATTTGAAACCTTCAAACGCTGCGTTGGAATCCGCAAAATACTCAACGCGGATTGTGTCAAAGTTTGCGCGGCCTTTGTTGAATGGCAAATCGTTGCCCCAATAATCGGGGTTGCGTTTGTACGTAATGCGTTTGTTGATGTCATAGCTGTCTAACACATATGGACCCGAACCGATTGCAGGCTCCATCCGCGATTCGTCTAGCTTTGCGCCAGTCTTTTCAAACCAGGCCTTGCTTTTCACAGGTAGTCCGCCAACGATTGGAATCGCATCACGTCGCGACGCGTCATCAGCAAACGAGTATTTGACACGGTGCGGCCCCAAGATTTCCACACCTGTCACGATCTGACCCAGGATTGCACGATAACTGGCCAACCCTTCGTTCAGGAATAATTCATAGGTGAAGGCCACATCGTCTGCTGTCACAGGTGTACCATCTGAGAACCGTGCCTCTGGGCGCATGTTGAAGATGACCCATGATTGATCCTCTGGGTATTCCAAGGTTTCCGCTAACAAACCATAGCTCGTCCCCACTTCATCAGATGTACCTTCAAGAAGTGATTCGAATGGCGCAGACGCAAGGGCACCAGCGCGCCCTTTCCGTGTATAGGGATTGAAACTATCAAAGGTTCCCATCGTCCAGATAGAAATTTCACCGCCCTTTGGCGCGTCGGGGTTCACATAATCAAGGTGTTTATAATCCGCTGGATATTTCAATTCGCCAAAGAAATTGAAACCATGTGTTTTGGTAATAGCTTCATCCGCGCGCAGGGACATTGCACCAAAAATAACCGCAAGCCCAATGGCAGACCCAACAACAAAATTACGCAGTTTTGATGTGTCGACGGCTTTTGCCTGTACCCTTGATTTTGTCATAACCTTCCTCCCGTGTTGGACATAAGGCTAGGGCGTTCAGGGGGCAGGTTCAATAGCGATAAAACAATAGTGAACAAAAGAAAAAGCCGCGCAACAAGGCGCGGCTTCGTCATCGATTGTGGTTGACCTTAGTTGATAGTCGCCAAATATGCGATCACGTTTGCGCGGTCTTCGATTTTCTTCAAACCTGCGAAACCCATTTTTGTGCCTGGTGCATATTTTTTGGGGTTTTCAAGGAAACCGTTCAGGTTTTCGGGTGACCAAACGTCGGCAACAGCGCTAAGCGCACCTGAGTATCCGTAACCCGCAACACCATCTACGGCACGTCCGACAACTTGGTACATGTGTGGGCCAGTGCCGTTTTCGCCGTCACCTAGTTTGTGGCATGCTTTACACTTGCCAAAAACTTTTTCACCTTTTGCAGCATCCGCCGACGCATAAATCGTTGCGAAATCTACAACTTCTTCCTCCTCAGTTGCTTCTTCTGCAATGGCAACTTCGATTTCGTAGCCGCTTTTTGCATGATCATCGCCATGGCCGTGTCCACCACCTACGTGATACAGTACTTCTGCTGCCCACACGCCAAGAAGGTACACCAACAATGCGCCACAAAAGCCGCCGATTACTTTGGTAAATGTCATTTGATCCATAGCCACATTCCATCTGCTACTGTTTGCGCGGTATCTATCCGCTTTCCTACTGCTTATGCAAGGTGTACAAATGCATCCAAACGACGCAGTTAGAGAAAAAAATAAGAAAATGACGAAAAAAATTGCATTCCAAGGCGCATTAGGCGCGTACAGCCACGAAGCGTGCAATGCTGCGCGACCAGATTTAGAGCCTTTGGCCTGTAAAACGTTCGATCAAGTAATCGCTGCGGTGAACTCTGGACAAGCCGAATATGCAATGCTTCCCGTCGAAAATTCGACGTACGGGCGCGTGGCAGATATTCACCGATTGCTACCCGAAAGCGGTCTACACATTATCGATGAAACTTTCACACGCGTGCGGATTTCGATGATGGCAAACCAAGGGGTTTCCTTGTCAGACGTAAAAGTTGCGCGTGCGCATCTGGTTCTACTGCCGCAGGCGCAAAAATTCTTGGACGAACACAGCATTCGCGCGAAAACCGCTGTTGATAGTGCAGGTGCGGCAGCAGAGCTGGCCGCCTCTGGCGAAACGGATGTCGCTGTAATGGCAAGCGAAATTGCCGCCGATATTTACGGATTAAACGTCCTTGCCCGCAATATCGAAGATCATGGTCACAACACCACGCGTTTCTTGGTCATGTCGACCGAACTAAATCATGAACGCCGCGCGGATACGATGCTAACCACATTTGTATTTCAAGTGCGCAATATTCCAGCGGCGTTGTATAAGGCGATGGGCGGTTTTGCGACAAATGGTGTCAACATGACAAAACTGGAAAGCTATATGGTTGGTGGTTCATTTACGGCGACCCAGTTTTACGCTGATATTGAGGGGCACCCAGACGATCCAAATGTAAAATTGGCGCTAGAAGAACTCGCCTATTTTACGGATTCGATCAAAATATTAGGCGTATATCCTGCTAGCCCCCTGCGCGGTTAGGCGGCAGGCATTCGCGAAATGAATTCCGCCAATTTACCAACGCGGGATTTGAAGCGCTGATTAAACTTTGAACGGGCGAGCTTCATGGACTGAACCAACAAGTGTGCAGCCAGCGTTTTGAACTCGAGCACGGACACAACTTGTATGCGTGTTTGCACCCGAGACAGTGGAATGACTTCAATTTCAAATCGTGCATGCAATGCAGGGTTTACCGCATGAAACTTCATGCTGTTTGGTTTATAAAATTCGATCAAGCGAATTTCAACATCGCGCTGACGGCCACGGACCTTAAAGCGGCAATTCCAACCTAGGGTATCTTCCTTCGTTTGGATTGCTTTGCGAAATCTGCGACACGCGAACATTGCGTTTAATTGCAATATGTTCAAATGTTTCGAAATTAGAAAGGCGCGCAAACACCTCAGCCTACGGCAGTTTTAAATCTTCTTGCGCTGAAAACTTCATACTCGTCCCGGCTCTCCAACTCTGAATACCCTAGTCCAAGCGATCTGCAAGCCAGTTTTTTATTAAAAAATGCGCAATTGATCCTGGGCGCGCGGGGAAAAGAGTGTCGTTTGTACCCGCAAACACATCCATCATCTCAGATTTTGAAATCCAAAGTGCATCTTCGATTTCGTGCGGGTCGATTGTAATCTGCTTGGATGTTGCATGTCCGTGGCACCCGATCATCAGTGAATTTGGAAATGCCCATGGTTGGCTGGCAAGATACGTCACAGGACCGACTTCCACATTCGTCTCTTCCAAAACTTCACGGCGAACGGCGGCTTCAATCGTTTCACCTGGTTCTAAAAATCCGGCCAGCAGAGAATACATTTTTTCGGGAAAATTTGGTGAACGCCCAAGCAAAATGTCATCCCCATGGGTGATCAACATGATCACAACCGGATCAGTACGCGGAAAGTGTGATGCTTTACAATCGTTGCAGTTTCGCTGCCACCCCGACTGCGTCATCGCGCTGCGACCGCCACAACGCGAACAGAATTTATGGCTTTGGTGCCATTGAAACAACGCCCTTGCTGTTGCCGCCAATTCACAATCTCGCGCACTTAGAGAATTCATGCATCCACGTAACTCAAGAAACACATGCGATGCTGGTAAATTAGGATGACGCTGTTCGGTCGGATCAAAGAACCCAAGCGATTGCGCCTCTTGATCGGATGGCGGTTCCCAATTGGAAATATCGGTTGCAAAAAGCATCGTTTTAGTGTCACAGCCCAAAAATATTTGCGGCGCGTCGGCGAGGATGGGATGCGTAGATGAAAGCATCGCAAGATAAGGGTTATCTTTATTCACAACCAAAACCTTGCCACGCCAGATGACAATGGATTGTCTTTTTGACATATCCGTTTCTGGCAGATTGCCGCGAAGGTGTGCCGCGCGATCCAATCCAGATCCACCAAATGTGACTGTTTCTGCTAGTTTCATTTTTTTCCTATAAGTCGTCGTCCGAGTAGGACTCGCACGCAGAGCTAGCACAATCAACGCATTTTCGTAGTCTTGCAATTATTTGGCCAAGCCTCTAAGTAGCCCATCGAGAGGTTGGCGCGGGCGAGCGCCTCGCCAACCCGGTCAGGTCCGGAAGGAAGCAGCCGTAACGAGCCCCGCTTGGGTCGTTGTCAGCCTCTCACCTTTGCCCCCGTAATGCCCAATCTTTTTGACGACTGGTTTCAACCGCGCATGGTCGAACGGCGCGCAACCTTTTCATCGCGCTTTCGCCCTCTTCCCCTGCCTCGACCATCAGACGCAAAACTGCCATTCCTGTGCGACCACATCCACCCCGACAATGCACAATCATGCGACCACCTGCGTTCAAAATCCGGTGCAATGTTTGTGAAACTGGGACCCATAGGACATCGCGATCCGCTGGTGCTGCCTGAAAGTCATCAACTGGAAAATGCAGCCATTGGATATTTGCATTGCGTAGATCATCAGGAATATCCGCAGAACCCAATTTCTTCATCTCGGCCTGACCTGTCATGGATAGAACAGCATCGGGTTTCCATTGTAACCACGACGCCATTTCGGTGGCATAATCCCCCTTGGCCCCGGGCAGCGGCGACATCCCAATTATCCCCGCCCCAAAAGACAATTCAGAAATTTCAAATTCGCTCATGTCCAACCTCACACATTGCTCTGGACGTTCTAACGATCGCAGCGTAGCTTAGACAAGAGCGAAATACCGAGGTCCCATGTCTGACACCACCAACCAAAGCTATCAGGTTCTTGCGCGGAAATACCGACCAGAAACCTTTGCCGATTTGGTTGGTCAGGATGCAATGGTGCGCACCCTGAAAAACGCATTTGCCGCTGATCGCATTGCGCAGGCTTTTATTATGACGGGTATTCGCGGAACGGGTAAAACCACAACCGCGCGCATTATTGCCAAAGGCATGAATTGTATTGGCCCTGATGGACAAGGCGGCCCAACGACTGACCCCTGCGGCGTGTGTGAACATTGCAGTGCGATAATCGAAGGTCGCCATGTGGATGTTATGGAAATGGACGCCGCCAGCCGCACGGGTGTCGACGATATCCGCGAAATTATTGATAGTGTGCATTATCGCGCGGCCTCTGCCAGATATAAAATTTACATTATCGACGAAGTTCACATGTTGTCGACCAATGCGTTTAATGCCTTGCTAAAGACGCTTGAAGAACCACCTGCGCATGTGAAATTTATCTTTGCGACCACAGAAATTCGAAAGGTTCCCGTCACGGTACTCTCACGATGTCAGCGCTTTGACCTACGCCGTATTGAGCCTGAAGTTATGATCGCATTGATGCGCAAAATCGCATCGGCAGAAGCCGCCGAAATCACTGATGACGCATTGGCCTTGATTACCCGCGCGGCCGAAGGATCAGCGCGGGACGCGACATCCTTGTTGGATCAGGCAATCAGCCATGGTGCGGGCGAAACAACCGCTGATCAAGTGCGGGCAATGCTGGGGTTGGCCGATCGCGGTCGGGTTCTGGATTTATTCGAAGCAATTATGCGTGGTGATGCATCGGCCGCCTTGTCCGAATTAGGGGCGCAATACAGCGACGGTGCTGATCCAATGGCAATTATGCGCGATTTGGCCGAAATCACGCATTGGATTTCGGTTGTGAAAATCACACCTGATGCCGCGGACGATCCAACCATTTCACCAGATGAACGCGCACGTGGCGCAACATTGTCAGAACAATTGGCGATGCGTGTTTTGACACGCATGTGGCAAATGTTGCTAAAGGCATTGGACGAAGTTGCGCAGGCCCCAAATTCAATTATGGCTGCGGAAATGGCGATCATTCGACTAACGCATGTTGCTGACCTACCCTCACCCGAAGAATTGATTAAAAAACTACAAAACTCTTCCCCCCCTCCAGTGCCACCATCAGGTGGGACATCAGGGGTCAGCGCGGGAATAGTAACAAATGCGCAATCCAATACGATGGTTACATCCGCATCAACGGGTGGACCAACGGCATCGCTAGGTTCCGCACAACCCGCAACAAAAACGGTATCGGCTCTCGCGCATTATGCGACGTTCGATGCAGTGGTTGATTTGGTACGATCACAACGGGATGTGAAATTACTGGTAGAAGTCGAATCTTGTATCCGGCTGGTATCCTATCATCCTGGTCGCATCGAATTTACGCCTACAAGTGACGCGCCGTCTGATTTATCGCAGCGACTTGGTGGTGCGTTGCAGCGTTGGACAGGGGCGCGATGGGCGATCATCCTGTCGAATATGGGCACAGCAGCTACAATCACAGAAGATCGGACCGCAGCAGAAGACGCCATAAAAGCCGAGGCGCAACAGCATCCTTTGATGCAGGCCGCAATTGCAAGTTTTCCAAATGCCAAAATCATTAATATACGCACTGCTGCGGAAATCACGGCAGATGCAGAGTTGGATGCATTGCCAGAAGTAGAAGACGAATGGGATCCATTCGAAGAAAGTTAACGGAGTAAGACATGTTCAAAGGTCTAGGCGCCATGGGCGATATGGCAAAATTGATGAAAAACGCCCAGGAAATGCAGGGGAAAGTGGTGCAGATGCAGGAAGAAATGCACAACATTATGGTTGTGGGCGAAGCAGGGGCAGGACTGGTGAAAGCGACATGCACGGCCAAGGGTGATTTAAAAGGATTGGACATCGACCCATCCATTTTCTCCAAAGATGACAAAGAAGTCGTTGAGGATTTGATCGTAGCTGCGGTGAAAGACGCCCAAGAAAAGGCCTCAAATCGTGAACGCGAAGAGATGCAAAAACTCACGGAAAGCCTTGGGCTGCCTCCTGGAATGAACCTTCCGTTCTAAGGGCATGAGCGGCGCGAAAGATATTCATGATTTGATTGATCTTATGGCCAAGCTTCCTGGGCTTGGTCCGCGTTCAGCGCGCCGCACCGTTTTACACATGGTGCGCAAGAAAAATTACCTTCTTGCGCCCCTTGCTGACCTAATGCAACAAGTCGCGGCCTCGGCCCGTGAGTGCCTGAATTGCGGGAATATCGGAACCACAGATATTTGTGACATCTGCGATAGCGAGAAACGCGCTAACGGTGAAATCTGTGTCGTAGAAGACGTCGCTGACCTATGGGCAATGGAACGCGCGGGCGTTTTTCATGGTCGCTATCATGTGTTGGGCGGAACATTGTCCGCCTTGGACGCCATCGGCCCTGACGAATTGCGCATTCCGAAACTAAGGGATCGTATTGCAAGCGAGAGCATTTCAGAAGTCATCTTAGCCCTGAACACAACAATCGATGGTCAGACAACAGCGCATTATATTGCCGATGAGCTGGGAAGCGATGTGAACATCACCACGCTTGCGAAGGGTGTCCCAATCGGAGGTGAACTTGACTACCTAGACGATGGAACAATTTCTGCCGCACTGCGTGCACGCAAGGCATTCTAAAGACATAAAAAACCCGGCACAGTGGCCGGGTTCATCAATTTATACGTCTGGCTGTTCGTCGCCGTCATCACCCGGCAGATTAAAGAAGCTGTCCGCGTCAAGATATTCGTTGTCATCGCCAGAGTCTTCAGAATCATCCTTCGGATCATTCAATGAAAACGCCTCTAACCCTTCGATTGCTGATGGTATTTTGGGCTCTGCTGGCATATCAAGTGACTGCTCAGTGCTGACCAATTTGCGACGCTCGTCATCGGACATCACAGTGCCTTCTGCCGCTTTCTTGGCTGCTGCTTTTTGCACAGCTAGATCCAATTCTGACTGCTTACACAAACCCAAGGCCACTGGATCAATCGGCGTGATATTCGCGATGTTCCAATGCGTCCGTTCGCGGATTGCCTGAATTGTTGGTTTGGTTGTACCGATCAGTTTCGAAATTTGCGCGTCGCTCAGTTCTGGGTGGAATTTGACCAACCACAAAATAGATGCTGGACGATCCTGACGCTTTGACAACGGTGTGTAACGTGGACCGCGACGCTTTTCTTCACCAACGGCAGACGGGTTGAATTTTAGTTTCAACTTGTGCAGTGGGTCTGCCTCGCCTTTGGTGATTTCAACGGCTTCCAATTGGTTGTTGGCAATTGGATCAAAACCCTTAACCCCGACAGCAACATCGCCATCTGCAATGCCCTGCACCTCTAATTCGTGCATTTCGACGAAATCTGCGATCTGCTTGAACGTCAGTGTTGTATTGTCAACCAGCCAAACGGCTGTTGCGCGTGCCATGATCGGTTTGGCCATAATGTCTCTCCTTCGCAAAATTTCCCCGTCACCTGCCAAGCAGGTAGCCTTTCGTAAGGCCGGTTTCCATTGTAGGGGAACTTGAGGTTCATATAACTACTTTCATTTCGAAAGGAAAGAGCGAATGCGTAATCTGGCAATGATCCTGACTTTATTGATCCCAACTCAACTTTGGGCGGATGATTTTGACTACTATGTCCTTTCGCTCAGTTGCTCCGCCAGTTTTTGTGACAATTAAGGCGATGCAAAACAATCGGGACAGTGTGACGTCGAGCAAGACTACAAATGGATATTGCACGGGCTTTGGCCGCAGTATCATCAGAGTTGACCCGCTTACTGTAATACATCCGAACGTCCCCCATCACGCAAGATGACCCGCGACATGATCGATATTATGGGCAGCAGCGGGCTTGCTTGGCATCAGTGGAAAAAGCATGGGTCCTGTAGTGGGCTCAGCGCGGAAGAGTATTTTGCGAAATCACGAACGGCCAATCGCACCATCACCCAGCCAAAATTTTTGAACCGTCTTGATGAATTAGTACGTGTTCCCGCATCGGTCATCGAGGATGCATTTATACTATCAAATCCATTTCTGGAACGCGATATGATTACCATGACCTGTAGACAAGGGTACATCCAAGAGGCACGGGTGTGCTTGTCAAAATCATTGCAACCCGTCCCCTATGGCAGAGATGTGATCAAAGATTGCAAAATGACAAACGCGCTGTTTCCGCCGTCTCGCTAAACAAAAAAAGCGCGTCGTATAAGGTTTACCCCCGCAATCATCAAAACCAGCAATGTCGCCTTCATAAAGACACTTTGGTCAATTCGGTCTTGGATCATACGACCAAGACGCATGCCAAGTATTGCAGCAGGCACCAAGATCGCAGAATAAATTAGGGTGTTCAGATTCAATATCCCGGTTGATAAATGACTAAATGTCAGGGCCAGCGCACCAATGCCATATATGACGCCTTGGGTTCTAATATGCTCTTTCTTTTCGACATCCATAACAGTCAGATATGCGACTGTTGGCGGACCCCATACCGCAGATAAACCGCCCACAAAACCAGCAAGCGCACCAATGGTCGCATGACTAACCTTCGACTCTTTTTTAACTGGGATGCGGCGACCTGATAGCTGCAACAGTGAAAAGCCTATCACCATCACGCCAATTGCTCCAAGGAAAAGGGCGTTTGGAATTACGCGGATCAATTGTGCACTGATGAGCAACACAATCAACGCCGTTAACATAAAGACACGGAACTTAACAATACTGCTCAATGCGGCACTTGCACCTTGTCGCAGGGCCTGTTGCCCATTTGTGACCAGTGTTGGTAAAATAAGGCCAGCCAATGCAAGCTCGGGCGAGACAACGGAACCGAGAATTGAAATCATCACCATCGGGAGCGCAAAACCAACCACACCTTTGACCAATCCCGCGATCAGTGCGCCAATGACGGCGATAAGCCATTGATCAGGCGTTAATATGGAAATAGCGTCGTTCATAGCGCGGGTTTAGCATATGGCAACATCGCGTCCAGTGTTATTTCGTGACGTAATTTTTGATCAATTTTGACGCATGGTTGGTATTTTTGTTGCGCTGCAACTGCGAAATAGCTAGGGTCTGGCTACTGTATAAGGAGTTGACTCATGGCACTTGACGGACAAAATGCTGCAATGCAGACAGAAAACTACATTGTAATGCCTGACCTATTGGCAACAACACAACAAGCTTTGGAAAGCTTGGACACATTGCTTAAAGAGGCAAAAGGAACCGTTAAGTCATTGGTTGCAAAAGATGGACGTATTTCATCGAGTTTGATGGAACAGCATCAAGCGGCGGCACATGGCCTCTCATGGTTGGCAACATATCACGAATCCATGCGGCAGATGCAAAATTGGGCAACCAAGCTGACTGAAGCAGGCGAATTCGGAGAAGCCGAACAATTGCTGCACCAGATCGCATGCGGCGAATATCATGCACAAGTCGTTGGTGGTATCCCAATGTCACAAGGGGAAATTGTTCGCCTGCCTGACATCAAAATCTCTGCTGCGACACAGCAAGAGTATCAGAATGCAGCAGTGATGAATTTGATCGCGAACGGCAACACACAAGCAGCGCGCACGCGCCTTGTAGAACTGATGCAGGAACAAGCAGGAAACGTCATTTTTGGCGCGTCTGGTTTGGACGAAGAACTTGAAATGATCCGCGAACAGTTCCGCCGTTTTTCTATAGATAGAGTTGAACCGCATGCGCATGAATGGCATCTGAATGACGAATTGATTCCGATGGAAATCATTGAGGAACTTGCAGAACTGGGTGTATTTGGGCTTACCATTCCCGAAGAGCTGGGTGGTTTTGGCCTGACCAAAGCATCTATGGCGGTTGTGTCCGAAGAACTTTCACGGGGCTACATCGGTGTTGGCTCATTAGGCACGCGCTCAGAAATTGCCGCCGAATTGATCATTTGTGGCGGTACGGATGAACAAAAAGAAAATTGGCTACCAAAACTAGCAAGTGGTGAAATCCTTCCAACCGCGGTGTTTACCGAACCAAACACTGGTTCTGACCTAGGCGCATTGCGCACACGCGCAGTGAAAGATGAAAACGGCGATTACAAAATCACTGGCAATAAAACATGGATTACGCACGCGGCACGTACGCATGTGATGACACTTCTTGCGCGTACAAACCCTGACAGCACAGATCACCGCGGACTATCAATGTTCTTGGCTGAAAAAACTCCAGGCACGGACGAAGCACCCTTCCCAACCGAAGGGATGACAGGTGGTGAGATTGAAGTGCTGGGTTATCGCGGCATGAAGGAATACGAACTTGGTTTCGACAATTTCCATGTAAAGTCTGAAAACCTTTTGGGCGGAGAAGAAGGCAAAGGCTTTAAACAGCTCATGCAAACATTCGAAAGCGCACGCATTCAAACAGCGGCGCGTGCTGTAGGTGTAGCTCAATCTGCGTTAGATGTATCAATGCAATATGCCCTGGACCGCAAACAATTTGGCAAGGAGTTAATCAACTTCCCTCGCGTCGCAAACAAACTTGCGATGATGGCCGTTGAAATCACAGTTGCCCGTCAGTTGACATATTTCAGCGCCTTTGAAAAAGACAATGAGCGTCGCTGTGACCTTGAGGCTGGCATGGCCAAGTTGCTGGGTGCCCGCGTGGCTTGGTCTGCCGCGGACAACGGGCTACAAATCCACGGCGGAAACGGCTTCGCGCTTGAATATTCAATCAGCCGTATCCTGTGTGACGCGCGTATTCTGAACATCTTTGAAGGTGCCGCCGAAATTCAGGCCCAAGTGATCGCACGTCGCTTGATAGATTGATGGTATGACGGGGAATTTCCCGTTGGACAGAATTTCACGATTTACAAAACTGGCGCAAAGGAGATCCCGATGCGCCAGTTTTTTATCGTAGTCTTTGCATTTGTCCTTAGTGGCTGCAACAGCGCCAAAGATATTGGTGGCATGTATCACATGATCAGTGATGATCCAGCATTGCAACGTATCACCTTGGAAATCGACGGCACACGCGTTTCAGGCCAAGGCCCCTGCAATCGATATTTTGGATCAATTACGTACTCAGATACAGGTTCTAACAGTATTCAGGTAGGGCCTATTGCCTCAATAAAAAAGGCCTGTCCCCACCTATCGGCAGACCAAAGCTATTTCCAAGAGTTGCAGCGCGTTTCTATGGTCAAAGTTGTGCCAGGTGGGCTGGTCCTAACGACGAGCGACGAAACGAAGTTGGTTTTTAAATACCGCTAAACTGCGTTTCGCAGTTGGCTTATTCCAAAGAATACGGCAGCGGTTGCCACCATCGACGGGCCAGCGGGCCAATCGAATATATAGGCTGCCCAAAGCCCGATGGCGCTGGCAGCAGAACCAAACCCAACTGACAAAATCGCCATCATTTCTGGTGTTGATGCGAAACGACGCGCTGTTGCCGCGGGAATGATCAATAAGGCCGTAATCAACAAGGCCCCCACGATTTTCAACGCCAGACCAACGAGAATCGCCAGTAATGCTGCCAAATAAAATGACTCACGCTTGGCATTCACGCCGACAGATGCCGCCAAATCATCGCCTAGGGTGGCAGTGATCCAATTGCTCCACCGCCACAAAATGATGCCCAAGATAACCACAACGCCCATCCAAATGAAAATAATATCGCGCCAAGCAACAGCCAAGATATCGCCAAACAATATCGCCTCAATCGATAATCCGCGGCCCCAAATGCTTGCTCCGATTAACCCCAATGCAAGACCTGTTTGGGCAAAAACGCCCAATATGACATCGGCCCCCTGAATACGACTGGTTAATGTGAACAGCAAAACGGACAAGATCAGCGCAAGAGCAATCACACCAAAATACACAGATACGTTCAGCGCAATTGCACCCACCACGCCCAAAATTGCAGCGTGTGACAAGGCATCGCCAAAATATACCATGCGCCGCCAAATCACAAAGCACCCCAAGACGCCCGTCAGTATCGCAACCCCAAGGCCCGACAAAAATGCGCGTATCATAAATTCTGCAAACATGGTCAGGTCCTAATGTTCGTGCAAACAAGTTTCATCGTGCACGTGATCGTGCTGATGTTGATAAAGCGCAAGAGCACCCTGTGTGCCTGTGCCAAATAATGCGCGATATTCAGGCGCACTTGAAACAACGCTTGGCGTGCCTTCACAACAGATGTGTCCGTTTAAACAAATGACGCGGTCAGATGCACTCATCACGACGTGTAGATCATGACTTACCAAGACAATGGCGCAATCCAATTTGGCCTTTAGTTCTGCGATCAGTTGATAAAACCGTGCAGCACCATTTTGATCCAAACCCTGCGTGGGTTCATCCAGTAACAATAGATCAGGGGTATCAATGATTGCACGGGCTAACAAGGCACGCTGAAATTGACCTCCTGAAAGCGTTGCGATTTGTTGGTCTAAAATATCGTGAATGCCGACCAACGCCGCAGCCTCAGATATTTGTTCAACCGTCGAACGCTTGGGAACTGACAAAAATCTGCGGACAGTTATCGGGAAACTATGATCAACATTTAGTTTTTGTGGGACATACCCAACGCATAACGATTTAGAGCGTGACACAGATCCAGTTTTTGGAACAAGTGCACCAATCAAGGCACGCATCATGGATGTCTTACCCGATCCATTTGGCCCAACGATTGTTATGATTTCCCCGCGTTTCACGGTTAAATCAACATCACGCAAAACAATTTTACTGTCGTATCCAATGGTTACTGAATTTAGTGATATTAAGTCAGTCATTTGAACTTTCATCTCGACATTGCTGACAAGATCCCTCTGCCTCGATCGTTAGGGTATTGATCGAAAATCCACCCTCCTGTCCAAGGCGTTGACCCAGTTCCGCTGCCTGCACCGTTTCCGCAACCTTGTGACAGTCCAAACAAATCCACAGCGCTGGCGTGTGATCGGCATCCGGATGCGTGCAGGCAATATAAGCATTCAGGCGTTCGACGCGATGTGCGAAGCCGTGTTCTACCAAAAAATTCAACGCACGATAGGCCATGGGCGGTTTATCCGCCAAGCCGTCATCACTCAGCTTTTGTAATACGTCATAGGCACCCAACGCGTGATGCCCTTCAAGCAGTATTTCCAGTGTGCGCTTACGGATCGGGGTCAAGCGCAAACCACGTTCTGCGCAGGCACGTTCGACAGTGGTCAACGCGCTGTGCGTGCAATTCGCGTGGTCATGGGGTGCAAACACGTTTTGCATAATTCCTCCGACGTACTATTGATATGTTATAACATAACATTTATAGGACCTGCAACACATAGGAGATTGATCCAATGAACAAAACCATTTCCGTCCTATTTGCAACAACGATATTCACAGCGCCTGTTTTGGCAGATCAATTGCGGGTCGTGGTCGACATTCCGCCCGTTCACGGCATTGTTGAAGGTGTTCTGGGATCGAATGCAAGCATTACGACACTCATCAGCAGGGGTATAGATCCACACAACTACACCATGAAGCCAAGTCATGCAGCCGCACTGTCAGAAGCAGATTTGATTGTGTTGATCGGTGAATCTCTTACGCCAAGTCTGGCAGAAAAGTTACCCT
Source organism: Paracoccaceae bacterium (assembly GCA_017852835.1). Taxonomy (GTDB): domain Bacteria; phylum Pseudomonadota; class Alphaproteobacteria; order Rhodobacterales; family Rhodobacteraceae; genus HIMB11. The sequence goes on along the minus strand of JAFMKS010000005.1, from coordinate 43,257 downwards.
CATTAGCAAGTAATGCACAAATCATCGAACTTGCCGAGGTCTCGAATGTGCATCTGATCGCATATGAAGACGCGCACGAGGACCATGAAGATGACGCCCATCATGACGACGATCATCACGATGATCATGCGGATGAGAAAGAACAAAACGAGCATGAACATGATGAACATCACGACGACGAACACGATAGCCATGACCATAGTGGTATCAATCCACACATGTGGTTGGATATCGATAATGCGGACGTTTGGGCGCATGCCATTGCAAAATCGGCATCAGAACTTTCTACCGCGTTGACATCGGATATCAATGCGAACTTGGCAGCATTCGAACAGACACTCATCGGCCTTAAATCCGAGATGCAAACACTCACCGCAAAACCATATTCGGTGTCGCATGATGCATTTGGGTATCTTGAAGAAAGCTTTGGTATCGACCATCCGCAGGCCGTAACCAATGGTATGGGACTACGACCGTCGCCAAGCGATATGGCGAACTTGCGTGCGCAGATCGAAGCAACACCACCAGCATGCATGATCATCGACCCAAATGATCACACTGCCTTGGCCTATGCGCTGGCAGAAGAATACTCGATCAAAACCGTTGAATTCTCTCAGCTTGGCGAAATCGTTGAAGGTGAAAATGCTTACCTGATTCTCATGCAAGGTGCAGTTACGGCGTTCAAAACCTGTTTCCAGTAAATCTAGGGCGGGGCTCTGTCCCGCTTACAAACTCTTCTCGACGCGAAAATCGCTTGGGATTGCATCGGTATTTTCCAAGATGAAATCAGCCATTACTTGTGCGATTTTTGGGGCCATACCAAAACCAATTTTAAAGCCACCATTCGCGATGTATTCAGATGCGTTGATCGGATGTGAACCTAAAACAGGCGCGCGACTTTTGCTTCGTGGGCGTACACCAGCCCAGCGCGCAAGAACCTTGGCGTTTTGCAAATCAGGCAGAATGTTGAACGCGCGTGCAATCACGCCGTCCAAATGTTCGTCCGTTGAACTAGCGCTTGCGTACTCGCGTTCTGAGGTCGATCCCACCGCAAGTGTACCATCGGCATGCGGAATAAAGTGTAATGCATCGGCAAATATCTGCGGCTGAGTGCGCTGATCATAATCAAATAAGGCGGCCTGCCCCTTAACCCCATTTCCGAAACTTTTGCCCGTGTATTCCGATATACGGTTTAAATCCCATTCCCCAGCCGCCCAAACAACCTTTCCTGAATCCGCCGCCGAACGGTGAAATTCTCCGCCTGATTTTTGAATGGCCTGTGCGATTGAGGCAATGGCGTTTCGGGGTTGGATGCGTGCGCTTAGACTATCATATATCCACTTCCCCGTTGTCGAGGGAGGCGCCCATTCTGGTTGCTTATCAATAACCCGCCACTCTGCCACCCCCTGCCATAGCGACTTGGCATTCTCACCCCGGTCATGGGCGAGCGATAAACCCGCTTCGTCCAGCAATGGTTGAATTCGACCTGTTCGCGCATACCCACTGTTCAGCCCAGAGGTATGATCAACATGATCCCAAAACGTCTGCGCAATCTGAAGGCTTTCGAATTGAAACGCCTTCTTTTCGTTCCAATTTTCTGGGACATGGGGTGCAAGTGCACCAACAATACCCCCGCTTGAACCAGCGCCAATGCCATGTGGATCAATCACCTGAACCTTGACACCACGCTGGATACATTCCCAGGCAATCGATAGACCAATAATCCCTGCGCCTTTGATTGTCACTTCTGCCATTGCCAAGACCTTCGTTGATGATAGTGTGTCCCTATTCACGTCTGTGACGTTTCGCAAGGTCCCGCATGAAAAACGTAAATCCGTCCCTAACTTGGCGCGAGGGTAAAATCCCTGTGTCCACACAATTCGATGATCCGTATTATTCGCTTGATAACGGACTTGCGGAAACACATCACGTCTTTCTTGGTGGAAACAACCTTCCCGCGCGGTTTGTCGACGGATTTCGGATCGCCGAACTCGGTTTTGGGACGGGTTTAAATTTCATCGCAACACTTGAACAATGGCGCAACAGTAAGATTGAGGGGAAATTTCATTTCACAAGTTTTGAAGCTTACCCAATGATCCCCGCTGACATGATCAAGGCCTATGAACAGTTTCCAGAGATCGCAGATATTGCATCAGAAATTGCACCACATCTGGAACAGCTGCAGGATACAAGCACGTTGTCCCTTCCCGATGCGCAATTATCTTTGATCACAGGCGATGCGCGGGAAACGGTTTCCCACTGGGACGCGCAAGCAGATTGTTGGTACCTTGATGGATTTTCACCTGCCAAAAACCCAGAGCTTTGGGAGGGCGATTTGATGAAGGCTGTTTACGCCAAAACATGCGAGGGTGGGACCGCTGCAACATATACCGCCGCGGGATTTGTCCGTCGACACCTGTCAGATGCAGGTTTTGATGTTGATCGCGTCAAGGGTTTTGGGCGCAAACGTCACATGAGCGTTGCGCGAAAGGCATAGATATGCAATCGAATACACGCCTTGGAATTCTATACATGGTGGCAACCACACTTGTTTTTGCACTGCAAGATGGGTTTTCTCAGTACCTAAGCAGCACCTACAACGTTTATTTGGTGGTGATGATCCGATACTGGTTCTTTGCGGCCTTTGTCATTGCAATCACGGCCCGTCGGCCGGGCGGCATTCAAGCAGCACTCAAACCCAGATACCCAATTTTGCAGATCCTGCGCGGCACAATATTGGCGATTGAAATTTGTGTCATGGTGACGGCATTCACAATATTAGGGCTGATCGAAAGCCATGCAGTGTTTGCATGCTATCCATTGTTGGTCGCAGCCTTATCAGGGCCCATTTTAGGCGAAGGCGTGGGATGGCGACGCTGGGCGGCAATCTTTGTTGGATTTATCGGCGTTCTTATTATTCTTGAACCGAGCCATGCTGTATTTTCACCAGCGGCTGTGATCCCCCTGATCTCGGCATTCATGTTCGCACTTTATGGATTGATGACGCGATATGTGGCACGCGGGGACAGCGCGGCCACATCCTTTTTCTGGACAGGGATCGTTGGTGTTGTCGTTATGACGATAATCGGTATCGGCAACTGGCAACCCATGACACTCACGGACTACGGCTGGATGGCAATATTATGCGTGCTGGGCGCATTGGGACATTACCTGTTGATCAAATGTTTCGAAGTGGCAGAGGCGAGCTCTGTACAACCTTTTGCCTATTTGCAACTGGTCTTTGCCTCAGGGATCGGCATGTGGTTTTTTGGCGAAACTTTAGAGTTACACGTCGCCGTTGGGGCCGTAATTGTTGTGTCCGCCGGCCTGTTTACATTATGGCGCGCGCAACGACAGGCTTGATCCCTTTAGCATGGCTTCAAAGCTTTTGGGAGCAATGGGTTTTCCAAGCCGTGCCTGATAGATTGGCAGGCTTTCTGTAACGCGCATGATGTAATTGCGCGTTTCTTGGAAGGGGGCCATTTCGATCCAATCGATGACATCAACCGCATCCATCCGTGGATCCCCCATCAGTTCGATCCAACGATCCGCCCGTGATGGTCCGGCGTTGTAGGCAACCGACATCAACACTGGATTTCCAGCATATCGTTCGGCCAACTCTTCTAAATAAGTAATACCTATGCGTGCATTGTAGGCCCAGTCTATTTCCAAACGTTTCTGCGAGTACCTAAGCCCAACGCGATCTGCCATTTCCTTGGCCGTCTTGGGCATGACTTGCATCAAACCACGCGCCCCTACTGGCGAAATCACATAGGGGTCAAATTCGCTTTCACGACGCGCAATCGCCAGCACCAATTCAGACGGCACACGCGCGGGCATTCGTGCAACTGGATGCAACGCATAGTATGGTCGTACAAACGTCTTGCCCATCGATGCCTGACGTTTACCCAACATGACCAAAACATGTGGTTTGCGTAATTCCTCCAGAAAATCATTCAGTTTGTGAACATCGTCGGTTCCAAGTGTTTCGGAAAGATGTGTAATGAACCTTTCACCCAGTGGGTTTTGGTTTGCAGAAAACAGCAGTATCGCCGCATGTAGGACGGAACTGTTTACGAAACTTGCATCTCGCCAATCTGGCAACTCTCCCCAGGTTAGGAAGTCAGATGGCATGGGCATGTTTGCTTTTTCTGCACTTAGAAGACCATAAAAGCTGCTCTGATACTTTGCACCATTTTTATAGGCAGCGAGTGCTGCATCATTATTCCCTGATGCGGCATGCGCACGTCCCAACCAGTAATATGCGCGACCAAGAGAAATGGGCGTATCAACCGCGGACAGAAAATTCTTGAAATGTTGAACCGCACGCTTTGGATCGTTTAATCGACGCAAGGCGGCAAAACCTGCCAACCACTCCAATTTAGCATACCTGGAACCCTCTGCGATATGATGGTTGGCCGCCAATGTGTAGGCTTGTTTGTTTTTGCCGTCGAACAACAGATCGCGGACAATACGGATACGCGTATCGGCCCAGCGTTCGGATTGTCCCAATCGGCTGGCACGCTCGCTCGAAACACTCAGCAGATCAATTGCGCTGTCTCGAAATCCATTTTTCAAACGCCATTCAAATCTAGCGTGATTCAACACGGGGTGATTACCCAGCGCGTTTGGAACCGCATTTATCAATGCGGTCACGCCCTCTTGTCCCTTTCGCAATGCAATTCGGGCACGCAACAATGCGGACAGGTCGGCACCCACCAAGTTCTCCATCTGTTGCGCCGAGGCATGTTCATCCATCCACAACATTTCGATCAAGCGCAACTCATGCAGCGGCGCCAAGACCGAACCAAAAGCAGACAAAAATGCACCTTGTTGAGGCGCTTTCAGAGGAAGAGTAATCCAAGCATTTTGTGCAACCAACGCGGCTTTTTTACTCTGCCCATCTTTGGATAAGGCCAACGCGTAGGCAAGTGCTCCAGCACCCGTTTGGGGGGCGGAGGTTTCGAAGTATGTTAGGATTGTTTGTTCGTTTGCGTCGCTTAACGCAACTTCGGATTGCTTCCGCAAATAGGGCAATCCAGGCCAATCCCCATTCCTTTCCAAAAACTTAAGCGCCTCCTTCGCGGTGCCCTGCCCATCGCGCAAACGATGCCATTCGATGATGTCCCGTGCGACCACGCCGTCACTTTGCGCAAGGCGTAACGCGTCCTGCCAATTTCCTGCATTCATTTGGGAAAATGCGCGTTCCAACGCGTGCTCTTCGGCCCATAGGCTCGAAACCGCAGACGAAAGCATAAGAAAAATATAGAATACTCGGAACATGACTTGCAATTTCAACTCATTGGCTGGATAGGTACCCATAGCTAATGTCACATAACTTAGGCATCAAGTCACGGTTTCCTTATCTGCAAGAAACCGCTTTATTCATCCGGGCCCTGCCCGCCAAACACGAAAGGAGCGTGTCATGTTAAAAGGCTCAATGCCAGCTTTGATCACGCCGTTCAAAGACGGCGCTGTGGATCTGGATACACTTAAAAAATTGGTCGATTGGCACATTGACCAAGGAAGCCATGGATTGGTTCCCGTAGGTACAACAGGCGAAAGCCCGACCCTGACCCATAATGAACATGAATTGGTTATCAAAACTGTGGTCACAGCAGCGGCGGGACGCGTTCCTGTTATTGCGGGTGCAGGATCAAACAACACGGCCGAGGCTTTACGATTCGTGGAGCATGCGAAAAAAGTCGGTGCGGATGCCGCCCTTGTGGTGACACCATATTACAACAAACCGACACAGGCAGGTTTGATCGCACATTTTGAGGCGCTTGCAAATTCATCTGACCTACCAATCGTTATTTATAACATTCCAGGTCGTTCAGTTGTTGACATGTCACCAGAAACAATGGGCACCTTGGCAAAGCTCCCCAATATCATCGGCGTAAAGGACGCAACTGGTGATTTGGCGCGCGTTTGCGATCAACGCATTTCATGCGGTGCTGACTTCCTTCAGATTTCGGGGGAGGACGCAACGGCACACGGGTTTAATGCCCAAGGTGGTGTTGGCTGTATTTCCGTAACCGCAAACGTTGCCCCAGCGTTGTGCGCACATATGCAAGAGGCAACATTGCGTGGTGATTATGCCGCTGCGCTTGAATTACAAGATCGTTTGATGCCACTGCATAAGGCTATTTTCACTGAACCCGGTTTGGTCGGGGCAAAATATGCAATGTCAGAATTGGGATTATGTTCTGATGAAGTGCGTTTGCCACTTGTTCCACTGACAGACGGAACCAAGGAAAAGGTGCGTGATGCATTGCGTCATGCCGGTTTGCTGAACTGATACGAGATCAAATTAAGAACTCAAGGCGCGTTTCTCGCGCCTTTTTTATTTCAACGCTAACGATAAAGGCATCGTATCCATCGCGTTGCGATACCATTGCCTGATCAACAAACGCTCATCCTCTTCCATCCAAGAAACATTCGCGGGCGGCATCGCGTGGCTTACCCCTGACTGTAAGTAAATAGCCTTGGCATGTTGGGTAATGTCCGCGGTGGTTTCTAAAAACACATGTTTAGGCGCACGGCGAATTCCATCATAGACAGGTTCACGTGCATGGCACATGGAACATCGGCCCATGACAATATCTTGGGCCTCATCAAAACCAGCAGCCGTTGCAAAGATATCCTGCCGCGCAGACAGTTCACTCGTCTCTAAATCATCCTGATGCAGGGGTGCGGTGGACAGCCACATAATCAGAATGAACAAAATAATGGTAGCGGGCCATGTCCAAATTGGATTTCCGCGGCGCGCATGAAGTGAATTGAAATAATGGCGGATGGTCACCCCCATTAGGAAAACCAATGCCGCGATAATCCAGTTATACTCGCTCGCAAATGCAAGCGGATAGTGATTGGACAGCATGAAGAAGATAACGGGCAATGTCAGATAATTGTTGTGGGTCGAACGTAACTTTGCGATTTTTCCGTATTTTGGATCGGGTGCGCGGCCTGCAATCAAATCCGCTACAACGATTTTTTGGTTGGGGATGATAATGAAGAAAACGTTTGCCGACATGATTGTCGCCGTAAAGGCACCCAGATGCAGAAGCGTGGCGCGCCCAGTAAATACCTGATTATATCCCCACCCCATGACGACCAACAAAACAAATAGCAGAACCATTAATAAGGTTGGTGTTTCGCCCAAGGGGGATTTGCACAATTGATCGTAAACAATCCAACCAAATGCCAATGATCCAGCCGAAATCAAAATCCCCTGAAACAGAGACAAATCGGCTTTGCTGGCATCAACCAAATACAGCTCACCACCCGCCCAATAAACAATCATCAATAGCGCGGCGCCAGAAAGCCATGTGGAATAACTTTCCCATTTAAACCATGTCAAATGCTCTGGCATACGTTCCGGGGCGACCAGGTATTTGCGGATATGGTAAAAGCCACCGCCATGCACTTGCCACTCTTCCCCATGCGCGCCTTTGGGCAAATCTGGCGCTTGGCGTAATCCCAAATCCAATGCGATGAAATAGAACGATGAACCGATCCACGCGATTGCTGTAATCACATGCAGCCAGCGCACAGCAAATGCCAGCCAATCCCATATAATCGTCAATTCGTATGCCATTACTTTGCCCTTGGTCTTTGCGTCTGAAGCGAAACTATCGTTGTTTGTGATTTTCTTGTATTGTAGAAAATACCCAATCTGTTTCAAGAAAATCGGAATAATGTCGTACTTTGATAATATCAAAACCTTTATTCGCGTCTATGAACTCGGCTCGATGTCAGCGGCCGCGCGGGATCAACGCATTTCGCCTGCTGTAGCCTCGGCGCGCATTTCACAACTAGAGGAACATCTGAGCGTTCGTTTGTTTCAGCGTACCACGCGCATGTTGCATCCCACGGAACAGGGTAAACTGTTCTATTCTGGCGCAACCCGCGTTTTGGAAGCAGTAGAAGATGCCGAAGCCGCGGTGCAGGATATCACCCAAAACCCACGCGGAACACTGTATGTGGCAGCCCCGCTTGGTATTGGACGGCGTTTAATCGCTCCTGCGATTCCAATGTTCAAACAACAATTCCCATTGATCGACATTCGCTTACGCCTGTCTGATCGACGTGTGGATGTTTTGGCAGAAGGTTTGGATTTGGCGTTCTTCTTGGGCAATCCCGAGGACTCGACGCTAAAAATGCGTAAATTTGCGAATTGCGCACGTTTATTGTGCGCGGCACCTGAATACATTGCCGCGCGTGGTGCGCCCGAAAACGTGTCCGCATTAACCGATGGATCGCACGATTGCCTGAACCTTCGCTTCCCAGGCGCATCTGAATTTCAGTGGCCTTTCATTCTCAACGGCACGGTACAGCGCATCGCAGTGAAGGGGCCCTATGAAAGTGACGACGGAGACGTCCTAACCAATTGGGCCCTAGAAGGTCATGGAATTGTTTTAAAACCCTTTTTCGAAGTTCAAGAGTATTTGAACAGCGGCCAATTGGTTCCTGTCCTGGCAGGCATTATGCCAACAGATGTGCAGATGGGGTGCCTCTATCCGCATCGCAAGAGACAAGACCCCAAAACACGACACTTCATGGACTTCATGGCCCAGCACATTACGACCGCGCTTCAGGAATAATCAACTGCCCCGATAGGTGGAGTATCCATAGGGCGATAATAACAATGGCACGTGATAGTGATCGTTCAGAGCCATACCGAAGCGAATTGGAATAACGTCCAAGAATTTGGGCTCTGGCCCCGCCTGCCCTGTTGCCAAAAGATATTCACCAGCATGAAACACCAATTCATATTGCCCCAATTCAAACTGCGACGCAGGCAGGATCTGTTGATCCGTGCGCCCATCTGCGTTTGTCTCCAATCTAATAACATGTTCGCGCGCATCCCCATTAATACGATACAAATCAATCTTAAGTCCCGCCGCGGGATATCCACGCGCTGTATCCAAAACATGTGTTGTTAAAAAACCTGACATCGTAGTCCCCAAGCTGTTTGGGATAGTATTTCGTCTGTTCGACGCATGATCAACAACAATCCGTACACCAAAACAGTTTCAAAAATAATTTGAAAGGCAAATGAATTTTGCGAAAGTACAAGGGAGTGGAACATAGCGAGGGAAACACCATGATACGTTACGAACGGGACATGCTGGGGTATGGAGCAACACCGCCAAATGCAAACTGGCCCAATCAGGCGCGCATCGCAGTGCAATTCGTGATTAATTATGAAGAGGGCGGCGAAAATTGCGTCCTACACGGGGACGCAGGATCAGAAGCGTTCTTGTCTGAAATTGTTGGTGCGGCTTCGTGGCCTGATCAACGTCATTGGAATATGGAAAGCATCTATGAATACGGTGCACGCGCTGGCTTTTGGCGTCTACACCGTCTGTTCACCGAACTGAATATTCCCGCGACCGTTTATGGTGTTGCAACCGCACTTGCGCGTTCCCCTGTTCAGGTGCGCGCGATGCAGAGTGCAGGTTGGGAAATTGCCAGTCACGGTCTGAAATGGGTTGAGCATAAGGATATGCCCAAAGAAGAAGAGCGCGCCCAAATTCAACAAGCGATTGCGCTGCACACAGAGGTCACAGGCGAACGACCCTATGGGTGGTACACAGGGCGATGTTCGGAAAATACAGTCGCGCTGGTCGCCAAAGACGGTGGATTTGATTATATCTCCGACACCTATGCAGATGATCTTCCGTATTGGATGACACTTGATGGACGGGACCAATTAATTATTCCATACACGCTAGATGCCAATGACATGCGCTTTGCAACGCCCCAGGGTTTCAATTCAGGCGATCAATTTTTTCAATATTTGAAGGACAGCTTTGACGCCCTCTATGCCGAGGGCGCGGGCGGACAGCCAAAAATGATGTCCATTGGGCTTCATTGTCGCTTGATCGGACGGCCGGGTCGCGTGATGGCCTTACGCCGTTTTATGGAGTATGCGCAGGCAAAAGAGGGCGTTTGGTTCGCCACCCGCCGCGACATTGCAAAACACTGGATCAAAAATCATCCGCCTGTTCATTTTGATCGACCCAGTCAAATGTCACGCGAAAAATTCATTGAAACATATGGTTCGATTTTCGAGCATTCCGCATGGGTTGCCGAGGGCGCACATGATGGAGAACTGGGTGCTGCACATGACTGCGCGGTTGGATTACACAACGCAATGGCACGGGCTTTCAGACGCGCAGATCACGAGGAACGCTTGGCCGTTTTGCGTGCGCACCCTGATCTGGCCGGCAAATTGGCAGCGGCCAAACGCCTGACCAAAGAAAGCACATCAGAACAAGCCTCGGCAGGCCTAGACGCATTGACAGATGAAGAGCGGGCGATGTTCCAAGAACTGAACGCGCAATACGTGAAAAAGCATGGTTTCCCCTTTATTATCGCCGTGAGGGATCACAGCAAGCAAGGCATTTTGCATGCGTTTGAGCGCAGAATTGGCAACGCCACTGAGATTGAATTTGAGGAAGCTTGCAAGCAAGTCGAACGGATCGCAGAGCTGAGATTAAGTGAGATCCTGCCATGAGTATGGAAATCGTCATTGCCTCACTTACCGCCGAGGCATTCGCCCCATTTGGTGAAATTTTAGAGGCGGCTGGGACACCTGATAAAATCATAAATCAGGGCATGTGTGGACGCCACCATGACCTTGCCACACTGGATTTTGTTAATGGGCGTGCAGGTATCAGTATATTTGATGCCCAAGTTCGAACCCTGCCTTATGAACTAACGATGATGGAGCGCCATCCAGAAGGATCACAAGCCTTTGTCCCGATGTCATATTTTCCGTTCCTGATCATTGTTGCGGCAGATGCAAATGGCACTCCAGGCAAACCGCATGCCTTTCTATCAAATGCGGGTCAGGGCATCAATTTTCACCGCAATACATGGCATGGCGTTTTGACACCGCTACATGCGCCAGGTCTATTCTGCGTAATAGATCGGATCGGAGAAGGTGCAAATCTAGAAGAGTTTTTCTTTGACACACCATATGTAGTTGTATCAAAGTCTTAGCAATTCGCCCGGAAAAGAGGCGGAACGCACAAATAACAGTCAATCAGGGGAGACTTATTATGACTGATAAAGCAATGGGAGCATATAGCGATCCCAACTCAATGCCGCCCATGGGTCAGGCGGTGCCACTTGGCCTGCAACACGTTTTGGCGATGTTTGCATCAAATGTGACACCTTCAATTATCGTGGCTGGAGCAGCGGGATTAGCTTTTGGCAGCGCTGAACAGATATATCTGATTCAGATGGCCATGTTGTTTGCAGGGGTTGCAACAATTTTCCAAACAGTGGGCTTTGGTCCAGTGGGCGCACGGATGCCAATCATGCAAGGCACCAGCTTTGCGTTTGTTGGTGTGTTGGCTGGTATTTCAGCGACCCAAGGACTGGGCGTTGCCCTGACTGCCTGTATCATCGGTGGTCTTATTCACTTTGCACTGGGTTCTGTGATCGGACGCATCAGGTTTCTTTTCCCGCCACTTGTCACAGGTTTGGTGATTTTGGCGATTGGTCTTTATTTGATCCCTGTCGGCATCAAATATGCCGCAGGCGGCGCTGCTGATTTTCAAATGGCGGCGGAGAGCTTCGGCTCACTAAAACATTGGACCGTAGCGCTGACAGTAATCATCGTCGCTTTGTTGTTTAAGTTCAAAACATCTGGAGCACTTTCAAACGCGGCAATCCTTATTGGTTTGCTTGCAGGCTACGCAGCTGCAGCAATGTTAGGGATGGTAAGCATGGCAGGTTTCCAAAAAGCGAGCTGGGTCACGAGTATCCAAGTCCTTCCTTATGGGTTTGAATTTAGCTTGGGCGCGGTCATCGCGGTCACTTTGGTGTCAATCGTATCTGCTGTTGAAACGGTGGGTGATGCGTCAGCTACCGCAAAAGCGGGTGCGGGGCGCGACGCAACAGATGCAGAGATTGCAGGCGCAACGTATGCAGACGGTCTAGGCACTGCTGTTGCTGGCGTCTTCGGCGGTTTGCCAAATACATCCTTTAGCCAGAACGTTGGCATTGTTGGCATGACCGGCGTGATGAGCCGTCACGTTGTGACCATTGCTGGTGTCATTATGGTGATCTGTGGTTTGCTGCCAAAAATTGGCGCACTAATCGCATCAATGCCACTCCCTGTTTTGGGTGGTGGTGTGATCGTGATGTTTGGCATGGTTGCTGCTGCAGGGATGAATGTCTTGTCAGAAGTAAAGATGACACGCCGCAACATGGTGATCATCGCGATTTCATTGACTGCTGGTCTTGGTTTGAACCTTGTTCCAACGGCTGTTCAATATCTTCCTGGTATTTGGAAAACACTTGCGACTTCTGCTGTTGCGCCAACGGCTTTCCTTGCCATTGTGCTGAACCAAATCCTACCAGAGGATATGGAATAAACTATTCCAACAATCCAACTTTTAGGCCCCGCGCTACGCGGGGCTTTTTTTCTTGAAAATTGGTTCAGATGACGCAACTCTGAAAGTATGAATAACCTAACACCCTTCCCTGGTACGAACGCACATCATGTTGTTGCGTTTCATCGCACCGAACTTAGCGTAATACTATCACTCTATGGTCAGATGGTGGCAGCAGGCGAATGGCGGGATTATGGAATTTCGTCATTAAAGGAAGTCGCCGTATTTTCAATATTCAGGCGTACAGCCGAACAACCCCTTTACAGAATTGAAAAACGTCCAAAGCTGCGCAGCAAACAGGGCGAATACAGCGTTATCGGTATGGATGGTCAAATCCTAAAACGCGGTCATGATTTGAAAACGGTTCTACGCGTCTTTGATAAAAAACGGATCCGAGTGGTCTAAGCACTTTGTCTTAAAATCCGACATGAACACTTGAAGTGTCGTTTTAAGAAACAACATATCGCAGAGATTACTGCCGCTCCCGTGTGGTATTATAGCGGCTCCTACAACAGCATCTCTGGGAAGCGAGTGAGACAATTTCGTAATGCTCAATTTACCGCGTATCTTAGCTCGAGTTTATGTAGTCAAAAGCCGTACCAAAATACTATTAGGGTCTTTCAAACTATCAATTACATCGAAATGGTGTTCACCTTGACGCACGATCATTTTCACACCCCAGTTTTCCGCCAAAATCATTGATTGTTCCAAAAAAACTGGTCGTTCGTCACCTCCAACCCAAACAGTCACGGGGCAAATTGGTTTCGGCATCAATGCGGGGCTTTCAGCTGTAGCGGTTTCATCCGTCAGTCGAAAATCATTATTCATTTCTGTAAACATTAAGGTGCGCAAATCAGCGACTGCTGAAATTGGGACAATTTGCGTGATACGAGAGATAAGGTCATCCGACAGCACATCAGGTACACCCAACCGCGCCACCAGATGGCCACCAGCAGAGTGTCCCGTCAGCGCAATTGCTCCCACATATTTTTCGGCGATTTGTGTTACAAAGCTGCGCATTTGCTGTGTAATCTCAGCAATGGAGACGCGAGGGCACAAATCATACGAGGGCATCACCACACGCCATCCTTGAGTTAATGCACCATGCGAAAAATGTGACCAATAGGATTTATCAAACCGCCGCCAATATCCGCCATGCACAAAGACTAAAGTGCCCTTTGCCTCACCCTCAGGATGAAAGACATCATATGTTTGCCGTTTGCTTTGGCCATATGCGGTATCTAACTCGGCACGCTGTTGTTCCAGCATGTCTGACCGAAACACTGAAGCATCTGATTGCCAGCGTGTGATGAAATCATCTGCATTTGGGATATACGCAGCATTGGCATAAGCATCATCATAATCTATTCGCGACATTGCTGGCTCCTTTGTAGACTGGACAATTTATGACAGAGGTGATTTCCCTATGCACGAGATATTTTCGGAGGACGCCATGGCAAACGAAACCAATTTAAAAGACCTGCTGAAAGACCCATCATTGCTCGCCACCCAAGGCTATTTAGCGGGCGAGTGGGTTGACGGCGACGATGGGGCAACATTTGACGTAACGAACCCAGCAAGGGGAGATGTTATCGCCAAAGTGGCCGACCTAAGCCGCGCACAAACCGCACGGGCGATTGCAGCAGCAGAGGCCGCACAAAAGGAATGGGCCGCCAAAACCGCCAAAGAGCGTGCCAATATTTTGCGCCGTTGGTATGATCTAATGATGAAAAACGCAGATGACCTGGGTACTATTTTGACTGCTGAACAGGGGAAGCCCTTGGCCGAGGCAAAAGGTGAAATTGGGTACGGTGCCTCATTTATTGAATTCTTTGCCGAAGAAGCAAAGCGCATCTATGGCGAAACAATTCCCGGACATCAGCCCGACAAACGCATCATGGTTCTAAAACAACCTATCGGTGTTGCTGCATCAATCACTCCATGGAATTTTCCAAATGCGATGATCACGCGCAAGGCTGCACCCGCATTGGCCGCGGGTTGTTCCTTTGTCGCACGCCCTGCAGCAGAAACACCACTCTCCGCTTTAGTCATGGGCGTTCTTGCGGAACGCGCGGGCATCCCAAAGGGCGTTTTGTCGATCATCCCGTCCTCACGTTCGTCGGAAATCGGCAAAGAGTTTTGTGAAAACCCAGCCGTGCGCAAACTGACATTTACAGGATCAACCGAGGTTGGCCGTATCTTGCTACGTCAGGCGGCGGATCAGGTTATGAAGTGTTCAATGGAACTGGGCGGTAATGCCCCCTTTATTGTGTTTGACGATGCCGATCTGGATGAAGCGGTTGCGGGCGCGATCATGTGTAAGTTCCGCAACAATGGTCAAACATGTGTCTGCGCCAACCGTATATATGTTCAGGCGGGTGTTTATGACGCCTTCGCTAAAAAGCTGGCCGCAGCACTGTCCCAGATGAAAATCGGTGATGGCCTTGAGGAGGGTGTAGCGTTAGGCCCGCTTATCAACCAAGATGCGATCGCCAAGGTTCAAGAGCACATTGCAGATGCCACAGCAAAGGGTGGCACAGTGTTTTACGGCGGTCAAAGCCATCAGGGCGAAGGCTTTTTCATGCCACCTACAATCGTAACAGGCGCAACTAAAGATATGGCCGTAGCAACCGAAGAAACATTCGGACCACTTGCCCCTCTATTTAAGTTCGAAGACGTTGACGAGGTGATCGAACTCGCTAATGACACTATCTTTGGGCTTGCATCCTATTTCTATGCCAAAGATCTGAGCCGCGTTTATAAAGTTGCCGAAGCATTGGAATACGGGATCGTCGGTGTCAACACTGGTATCATTTCAACCGAGGTCGCGCCGTTTGGCGGCGTCAAACAATCGGGTCTTGGTCGTGAAGGAAGCCATCATGGTATCGACGACTATCTGGAACTGAAATACATCTGTATGAGTGTTTAATTGCTCCGTGTGGGCTTTGATGACGTATCAAAGCCCACGATAGCGTTGGCACTGAGTGCGTCGTAGCGCCCACTATAAAACGTTGAATTAATCACTTTAAACAACTGGTGTGTCTAGATGTACACTCGTCACTCCAGCCGCGCATCTAAGCATCGCGAATGATCCTTATTAGAGCAGGTTAAATTTAACCGCGTGGCGCGTTTTGCACAGTTCTTTGAAACACTGTCATGGGTGTCCCAGTCAATCTTCGATAGGATCACCGACGAAAAGGCCCTCTCGCTTGAGAGGGCCTTTTTATTTTAATTATTCTTCTTCGTTTGACTTTTCTTCGACGATCTCTTCGCCGGTTTCTTGGTCAACCATCTTCATGGCAAGGCGTACTTTGCCGCGATCATCAAAGCCCAGAAGTTTAACTTTAACTTCTTGCCCCTCTTTCAGGACATCAGATGGGTGGTTTAGGCGACGGTTTTCAATTTGGCTGACGTGGACCAGCCCATCGCGTTTCCCAAAGAAGTTCACGAAAGCACCGAAATCAACAACCTTCACAACTTTACCAGTGTAAATTTGGCCAATTTCTGGTTCTGCGACAATCGCATAGATCATGTCATATGCTTTCTTGATGGACTCACCATCAGGCGACGCAATCTTGATCTGACCATCATCGTTAATGTCAACTTTGGCACCAGAAACTTCAACGATTTCGCGGATCACTTTACCGCCTGAACCGATCACTTCACGGATCTTATCGGTTGGAACCTGCATTGTTTCAATGCGCGGTGCGTGAACCGAGAATTCACCTGCTTCGGTCAATGCATTCGACATCTCACCCAAGATGTGCATGCGTCCTTCTTTGGCCTGTGCCAAAGCGTTTTTCATGATTTCAGGTGTGATACCCGCAACTTTGATATCCATTTGCAGGGATGTGATACCGTTTTCTGTACCAGCGACTTTAAAGTCCATGTCTCCCAAGTGATCTTCATCACCCAGGATGTCAGTTAGGATCGCATAATCGCCGTCATCCTCAAGGATAAGGCCCATGGCAACACCTGCAACGGGTGCTTTTAGTGGGACACCTGCATCCATCATGGACAATGAACCGCCGCAAACAGATGCCATTGAAGATGAACCGTTTGATTCAGTGATCTCTGAAACAACGCGGATTGTGTATGGGAAATCAGTTGCCGCAGGCAAGACAGCTTGAAGCGCACGCCATGCAAGTTTACCATGGCCAATTTCACGACGACCTGGTGAGCCAACACGCCCAACTTCACCCACAGAATAAGGAGGGAAGTTATAGTGCAACATGAAGTTTGATTTATAAGTGCCGTGCAACGCATCAATCATCTGCTCATCATCACCAGTCCCCAGCGTTGTTACTGCCAATGCCTGTGTTTCACCACGTGTGAACAATGCAGAGCCGTGTGTACGTGGCAACATTCCTGTTTCACTTACAATCGCGCGCACATCTGTGGTAGAACGACCATCAATACGCTTGCCGCCTTTCACGACGTCCCCGCGCAGAATGCTTGCCTCTAGCTTCTTCATCGCTGAACTAAGGTTCGCATCTGCCAGTTGCTCTTCGTTTAGCGCGGCTTTGATCGCTTCACGTGCCGCGGCAACAGCCTCGACGCGTTCTTGTTTGTCAGTGTTGCCATAGGCTGCGCGCATTTGCTCTTCACCTGCAGCTTTCACTGCTGCGTATAGATCAGAGTAATCGACTGGTGCGAAATCAAATGGCTCTTTCGCGGCAACTTCGGCCAAGTCGATGATCAAATCGATGACGGGCTGAATTTGCTCGTGTGCAAATGTTACCGCGCCCAACATTTCATCTTCGCTCAGTTCATATGCCTCTGACTCAACCATCATCACGGCATCTTTGGTTCCTGCAACAACCAGATCCAGACGCTGTTCTGGATTGTTGCGCAGGCCGTTCATGTCATCAACAGTTGGGTTCAAAACATATTCACCATCTACGAAACCAACGCGCGCACAACCGATTGGACCCATGAATGGGACACCAGAAATGGTCAACGCAGCAGAGGCCGCAATCATTGCAACGATGTCGGGTGAGTTCACCAAATCGTGGCTCAGAACCGTACACATCACCAAAACTTCGTTTTTGAAACCATCAACGAACAATGGGCGAATTGGGCGGTCGATCAAACGCGCTGTTAGTGTTTCTGCCTCGGATGGGCGTGCTTCGCGCTTGAAAAAGCCGCCAGGGATTTTACCAGCGGCATAATATTTCTCTTGGTAATGTACTGTCAGAGGGAAAAAGTCCTGCCCCTCTTTCATTGATTTGGCGAATGTGACGTTTGCCATCACAGATGTTTCGCCCAATGTGGCAATCACGGTGCCGTCCGCTTGACGTGCCACTTTGCCTGTTTCCAGCGTAAGCGTTTCTTCGCCCCACTGCATAGATTTTTTCGTTACTTCGAACATCTCATTTTCCTATATTGGCCCACTGGCCATTTTCGTAGGGGGCGGATTCCCCCTGACCCCTACATCTTATATTTCGGGCGCTGGAGTCCGGGCGCCTGATCTCAGATGTCGCGCGTATATAGGAGAAACCAAGATATGGAAAGGATTAGATCGCAGTACACCTACAAACAAAAAACCGCACCAAATGGCGCGGTTTGATGTGTTCGTATGCGTGGCGCAAATTAGCGACGAATGCCCAAACGCTTAATCAGATCAGTATAACGCTGTTCTTCCTTTGCTTTTAGGTAGTCAAGAAGTTTACGACGCTGCGCAACCATTTTCAAAAGACCACGGCGACCGTGGTTGTCTTTTTTATGGAATTTGAAGTGCTCTGTCAGAGTTGTGATACGTGACGTTAGAATGGCAACTTGAACCTCTGGGGAACCAGTATCGCCTTCTTTCGTCGCGAATTCTTTCATGACGCGTGCTTTTTCTTCAGCAGTAATCGACATCGGGGTCTCCTTTGTGTTTAAGGGTTATGGCACAAGCCGGGATGTCGTCCAGCAAGGCCCTTGGAGGAATCTGTTTTCACAGATCAGACGCGTATACTGAAAAATCTGAGATTTGCAAAGAGCTTTCTATGTATGCGTTTGAACCACAACGCTCGACGCATCAAATGGCACGGTTGATTTGACATGGGCGGCCAACTGATCGCCCAAACGAATTTCATAAACATCTTCTGACACTGGATGAACAGATATGTCACGCACGTCATTTTCGTGAAACTGAATGGCCATCGTATCCACAGTAGGATCAAAATCTGTAATCTCGATCGGTTCATCGCCCACATCTGTATAAACAAACGTGTCAGCCCCATCGCCGCCTGTCATGACACCGGCGCCATAGCTATGGATGCTGTCGTCTCCTTCCCCGCCATTTAGGTAATCACGTTCCAAATCCGTGTCGATCAACACGTCATCCCCCGCCCCCCATTAGGGTGTCATGACCTGTTCCGCCTGACAAAATATCGTCGCCATCATCCACATGCAGTGCATCTGAACCATGCCCCCTGCTAGGACGTGACCTCCCTGACCACCGATCAGTGCATCTGATCTTGCGCCGCCATCCAAACTATCGTGACCTAATCCACCTGCCAAATGATCATTACCATCTGCGCCATGCAGTTCATCATTCCCAGTTAATCCCTGAAGCAGATCATTGTCATGACCAACAGTCACAATATCATCGCCGTTTCCGCCGATAACAGTATCATTTCCATCAGACCCATTCAGCGTGTCATCCCCATCGTAACCATTGCTCTGATCATCACCACCGCGACCATCGATCTTGTCATCCAGAAATCTACCCCAGAGTAAATCGGGACCATCTGTGGGCGGCGCAGACTCTTCCAATTCGGGGAGATAAGGCTCGAACTCTTCCTCCTCTGTGATCGGTGGTTCGACATCGGGCAAAAATGCAATGCCCACAACAACATAAATCCCAATAAACCTGATAACATCACCATGAAACACACCCTTTCCCAAGCCTAATCTTGGTCGCAGGGCCGCAAAACTCAACAAATGTTTGAAGGGTTGGTTAACGTTTCATTTCAATCTGTTCGATCAATTGTATGGCCCAATCGCCTAGGATTGGAATGAACTCGATCTGCGCAAGGATTTGAACAGTGGCATAAACCAAAATAGTTGCCCCCAAAACGGACCCCAATCCAAACGCCAAACCCCGCAATAAGTTAAACCAAAACATCACAATCACAGATCGTTGCATGCGCAAAGCGGGGTGGTTCAGCAATTGATCCATCTGTTCATTCAGGCGTTGATCATCAGCCATTTAGATCACTCCATAAAACGGGTTGCTGCGCATAACTTATGTACAGCGGATGTTTTGGATGCCCCGCCTTTGAAAGACCCAGATGAAAGACGGGGATGTCCATATTTTGCAACAATGCTTTGACAGCTGCCCCACGATTTAGGTGTTCGCCATGCGTCCCCCATGCCGCAACAGTAACATCCGCCCAATCGCAGGCATCCAAAATTGCGGCATCATTTGCAGGGCCGATAGGATCACGGGCCGCGCGCATTTTTTTGGGATCTGTGTCGCGCCAAGCGAATATATTCGTCACGCGAAAGGCACCATAGCCAAGCGCGCGTGCGCGTCGTTCGCACCGTTCAACGGTAGGGTCATTTTGAACCTCGGTCGCGGTTGAGGGGTTCAGCATCACAAAATGCACCTTGCCACCCGTTTCATCCCAAACGCGCGTAAGGCTGTAACGATAACGTTCGCAGTCAGAATAAATTGCCACTGACGCGGCATCGTCCTTTTGATGGGTCCGTTTTAACATGCTGCGACCTTGGCGGTCTACGGCGTGGATTGCAAACAGGTAAGGCTTTCCACCACTGCATTCTGGTGTCAACTATGATAATCTAAGAGTGTTGTTGGTAATTCAGTTATTGTTTGTGTTTCGTGTAAACTGCCTAGGTGTCGCCAAAGGGTCTGAAAATATTTCCGATCCGGCGCTGCCGTCATCTCTCCAAATCGATACCTAGGCCCCTTTTTCAGGGCGCACAAAGACGCGAGAGGGGTGTAATTCCCCTGCTTTAAACACACCAACAGCGATGGGCTCGCCATCACAACTGGCCCAACATTCATCGCCATATTCTAAGTTATGACCAATCACCATTGCGGGGTTTCCGTTGCGCAAACGCGCTGCAGCCTCAGGCGCACAACTGGCCATGGGCAGATCAGACAGACCCAATTCAAGCGACAAAAGGTGGGCATCAATCTCTTCGCTCCGAGCCAGATTTTCAATGGTTTCCAACGATATTGCCTGATCCAAATCAAAAGGTCCCGACCATGTACGCCGCAGCCATTGAACATGTCCATAACATCCCAATTTCGCACCCAGATCGCGGGCAATCGAACGCACATATCCGCCCTTGCCACAGACCATTTCCAAAATTGCGTGATCGGCATCGGGCTGTTCATTCAGGAAAAGACTATCCACATAAAGCGGACGCGCAGAGAGCGTGACATCCTCGCCCTCGCGAGCCAATGCATAGGCCCGTTGGCCATCAATTTTGATTGCTGAAAACTTTGGTGGGACTTGTTCAATATCCCCAACAAAGGTATGCAATGCCTCTTTGATTTCATCACCAGAGGGGCGCACATCAGAACGTGATATCACCTCACCCTCTGCATCATCCGTATTGGTCGCCTCGCCAAATTTCACCATAAATTCATAGGCTTTGAGGGCATCTGTAATAAATGGCACGGTTTTGGTTGCTTCACCAAGAGCCACGGCCAAAACCCCCGTTGCATCTGGGTCCAATGTCCCTGCATGCCCGGCCTTTTGTGCCTGAAAGGCCCATTTGACTTTGTTCACAACAGCTGTCGATGTCCAACCAGCGGGCTTATCAATAATGACCCACCCAGAAATCGCGCGGCCTTTGCGTCTACGTGCCATTCTATATCCTGCATTTGCTAAGGCCTCGCCCCTACCCAATGCACAGGGTACGGTCAATCCCTAAGACGTTGAAACAGCCGTCCATCAATAATGGCCAACCCCAAACCAATCAGAGTCATCCCGATGATTTCCTTGATAAAAATGGATTCACCCAACACCAAAACACCCAATATAATTGCCGAAATTGGCACCAAAAAAGTGACCAATGAAATATTGGTGGCACCTGCGCGTTCAAGAATGAGGAAATAGACGATATAGGCGAATGAGGTGCACAGCACCGCCAATCCAAACATCGAAGCGGCTGCGTTAAATGAAAGGCCCAAGATATCTTGGGGCCCATCAATCCAAAGCGCAATTGGCCATAAAACAAGGGACGACATAGTGACTTGGCCCGTTGCGACCATTACGGGATCCACCTTTAATTCGCGAAAGCGGCGGCCGAAAACGCTTGCAAACCCATAGGATAACGCGGCTCCCAATGCGCAAAGCTGCGCCCAAAAATCGGCCCCTAAACCGCCGAGCGCCTCTGGCCCAACCATCAGAATGACGCCCGAAAAACCTACGATAACGCCCAACACGCGCAGGATGCTAAACCGTTCATCTGTCAGGAAAAACCCTGCAACAAGGATTGTAAATAATGGGGTCGTCGCGTTCAAAATGGATGCTAAACCAGATGTGATTTGCGTTTGTCCTTGAACGATAAGGCTAAAGGGGATCGCGTTGTTCAAAACCCCCAAAATCAACAAGGCCCCCCAAACTTGAGGCGTGGTTGGAATTTTACGTCCAGTAACACGTGCAAACCCCCACAACGCCAGTGCCGCCACCGTCACACGAATGGCCACAATTGTTATGACGGGAAGTTCGGCAACCAAGATCGCGTTGAATAAAAATGACCCGCCCCAAACGGTGGCAAGCGTTATCAACATCACCCAATCAAAGGCATCCATTTTCATCAATTATGCCAATCTGTTTTAAGTCAGTATAACGTCGGTATTACGTCGGTGCATCTCTTAATTCCAGCAAGATTTGGCCAAACAAGGGCGATTTGCGTCGCTTCCCATCCCATTCCCCAAAATTACGCACCAATGACGCATGCAGTTTATGCTTATTACAATTTCTCGATGCCCGCGCGCTTGCTGGCATACCAACACCTCAGGCACAGCAGATAAAACGCAGGCATTCTATAACGATTAATGCCGCGGCCTATGGTATGGGCCGAGAATCTGCGTATTAATGTTCAGCCTTATCAAAGGCCATCGGCACCGAGGCACGTTCAAACGGCTAACGCTCAGGCGTCGTCTTTCCATTTTACGTCGCGGTATGTTCCGTCACAAAAGGGTTGTTTTTGGACTGTCCGCAGCGGCACAGGCCAAAGGCCGGCTTTTCTGGTTTGACATCTTTTCCAACAGGGTCCTTCAAATTTGGGGTCACCTGCGCAACCAGCGGTCCTTCTTTCATGGGTTTGATTATGGTCATTGCGCCCCTCCTACTACGTGCAATTTCTTGCGCTCCACACCGTTTCGAACAAAGCTAAATCGCGTTAGAGGAGTCATCTATATGACGTATACAATCTCATGTATTATTATGGCCAAGATGCAACAATTGCCTAATCAGACGACAGTCGCCATGGACGCAGCGATTGTCGTATAAGATTTCACACCCGATAAATCGGTGCCACAATTAGGGCAAACCTCATTAAAATGTAGCAAAATAAGACGAGATTTTAAAAGCGAGGTTTGGTGGAGCCTAGGGGGATCGAACCCCTGACCTCTACAATGCCATTGTAGCGCTCTCCCAGCTGAGCTAAGGCCCCAAAATTCATACGCATTAGGTATGCAATCGCGGCAGTATGATCAAGTGGAAAATACCGCCGCGCGTCTGTGTGTTTTAGCTTTCGTCTTCTTCCGAAGACATGTCGGCGATATCGTCCAAAGATACGTTATCCTCATCTTCATCATCTAGAAGATCATCATCCATATCCATGTCAACGTTATCGTCCTCTAGCACCACGTCATCCTCAGACACTTCTGTCTGGTTGGCTTTGCGTGTTACTGCATCTTCTTGATCTGCGGCGATCAAACGTGTTTTCCCTGTATCCAGTTCAACAACCTCACCCGTGTATGGGCTTACGATTGGATCTGCATTCAGGTCATAAAAACGCTTACCGGTGGTGGGGCATACGCGTTTTGTACCCCATTCTTCTTTGGGCATAATGATCCCTTTCAAAAACTTTGGCCTTGTCGACGGTCTGCGCCAACTGCCATAAGAGTCGCAGTATGTCAAAGGCTTTGACCAAGAAATTTAGTATCGGTTTGCAATATAGGCCCTTAGGTTGGAAAAATGCAGATATTTCTACGCGATTATCCCACTATTGGTGCAACTTTGCGGCGATCACGCCAGGCAAAGCGTTTATCGCTTAGAATCTCTTCGCTGGACGGTCGGATTACGATTACAGGGCCCCATTTTGTACCCGAGACCACATTTCAGGATTTTCTGGATAGCAAAGCTGAATGGGTTCTGGCCAATTACAAACACATTGAGCGCATCATTGTTGATGATGGCGCGTCCGTGCCCGTGCTGGGTAAACTGCATGTGATAAGGATCACCAATATTCGCAAAATATCTGTGGTGGATGATCAGATTTTGGTGCCCAGACGTAGTTCTAGCATCGGGGCACAAGTGAAAGGTTTCCTCAAATCACTGGCGCGCGATAATCTTGCACAAGCCTCTGATCATTATGCTCAGCACCTTGGGTATTCATATCAGGGCTTGCGTTTGCGCGATACGCGTTCGCGGTGGGGGTCCTGCTCATCCGACGGGCATTTAATGTATTCATGGCGCTTAGTGATGGCCCCGCGCGATGTTCTGAACTATGTCGCGGCGCATGAGGTGGCGCATTTAGTTGAAATGAACCACTCGAAATCATTTTGGACAGTGGTTCACGATATTTATGGCGATTACGAAAAACCAAGGGATTGGTTGCGCTCATCGGGCAATCAATTGCACCGATATGATTTCAATTCTTGACTTTATACATTTGTGATCACAAACAGGGAGTATGAAACAAAATGCATCCCCTGATCAAAATACTGTGGCCCATGATCGGGTCTATCGCGGGCTACGCACGCGGATTATGCATGGTGAAATTCTACCTGGCCAGGCATTGACTCTGCGCGGGATAGGAACAGAGTTTGGTGTTTCCATGACACCTGCCCGAGAGTCCGTTCGCCGTTTGGTCGCCGAAGGGGCGCTGTCCATGTCGAATTCTGGTCGCGTATTTACACCAGAGCTGACAAGCGAGCGGATTGAAGAACTTTCTGCGCTGCGTTCCTTGATCGAGGTTGAACTGGCCTCCCGTGCCCTGCCCCGTGCGCATTTGGCCCTGATCGAGCGCCTTCAACGGATCAATGCAATGATTGCGGCGGCAATCGATGATCACGATGCGGTAGCCTATATCCGTAGCAACCTAGATTTTCACAGAACCCTTTATTTACGGGCACAAGCACCTGCAATGCTGGCCATGGCTGAGACCGTTTGGTTACAACTTGGGCCAACCATGCGTAGCCTTTATGGCAAACTCAACAAAAAGGAACCGCCCCATTTTCATCGGGTGATCCTTGCCGCGCTAAAGGCGGGCGATGAACCCAGCCTACGCCTTGCTGTGCGCAGTGACGTGACGCAAAGTTTGAAAATGTTGGGTGCCTGAACACTTAGGCCGCTAATCCTTTTGATCCCATATCAAGGAATTTTTTACGGCGGTCTTGGATCAACGCTTTGGGTTTTGAATTTGCCATATCGGCTAACATACCGCTAATCGCATTTTTAACCGCTTCGATCGTGGCTGTGCGATCGCGATGGGCGCCGCCAACTGGTTCCGCGATAACGTGATCACACACGCCCAATTTGTTCAAATCTTGTGCTGTTAGGCGCAATGCTTCTGCCGCCTCACGCATTTTGTCCGCGTCCTTCCACAAAATTGAGGCACAGCCTTCAGGGGAAATTACAGAATACACAGAATGCTCTAACATAGCGACGCGATTAGCGGTCGCAAAGGCGACAGCGCCACCTGATCCACCCTCACCGATAATGACAGATACCAAGGGCACACCCAATTGAAGACACTTTTCTGTGCAACGAGCGATGGCCTCTGATTGACCACGCTCTTCTGCGCCTTTGCCGGGGTAGGCACCCGGTGTGTCCACCAATGTCACAACGGGCAGACCAAATTTATCGGCCATCTCCATCAAACGGATCGCTTTGCGGTAACCTTCAGGTCGGGCCATGCCGAAATTTCGCTCGATACGCGATTTCGTGTCATTGCCCTTTTCGTGGCCAATCACGATAACAGGTGTGTCGTTGAAACGTGCCAACCCGCCCAATACCGCGTGATCGTCGGCAAAGTTGCGATCCCCTGCAAGGGGTGTGAACTCTGTGAACAAGGCGTCGATATAATCCTGACAATGCGGACGTTCAGGGTGCCGCGCAATCTGACATTTCCGCCACGGCGTGAGGGTTTGATACAACTCTTTCAAAAGCTGCTCAGCCTTGCGGTCAAGCGCTTTGGCCTCATCCTCAATATCCATATCTTCGTTTTGACGCGCCATTGCGCGTAATTCCTCGGCCTTGCCTTCGATTTCAGCCAATGGTTTTTCAAAATCTAGATAGTGGGTCATGATCTGCCTTTATCTTGGTTCGACACGCTATATGGTATCCATGCATATTTATTGCAAGCATTCAATTCATGCGAGCCATAGTTGATGCATTTCCGAACAAGGCAAAAATGCGCGAAGCAATCGGCCACGCGCATTCATAGGGCAAACGATTATGAGGATGAAATCATCTCGGATTGTTTGACGATGACTTCTGCTTGTTTGATTGACGCAATATCAACCAAACGCCCTTTGTAAACTGTTGCGCCCTCACCGTTTGCTTTGGCCGCTTCCATCGCTTCCAAAATTTCTCGAGCTTCTGTCATAGCCTCTTCTGAAGGAGTGAACACTTCATTTGACAGGGCAACTTGTTTGGGATGGATGGCCCATTTGCCAACCATACCCAATGTCGCCGAACGACGGGCCTGTGCGCGGAAACCTTCATCATCTGAAAAATCGCCGTATGGGCCATCTACGGGCAAAACACCATGTGTGCGACATGCCGCAACAATGGCAGATTGCGCCCAATGCCAGGGATCAGACCAATAGTTTTTACCCTCGTGATACATGTAATAATTTGCCTGCGTGCCACCGATACCTGTCGTCGCCATACCCATAGAGGCAGCGAAATCAGCAGCACCCAACGACATCGCCTGTAGGCGTGGCGTTGCCGCGGCGATTTCTTCGACATGGGCAATGCCAGCGGCGCTTTCAATGATCACCTCAAACGCGATCTGTTTGGTGCGTCCCTGCGCGCGTTCCACAGCCGTGACAAGCGCATCAACCGCATATAGGTCCGCAGCACAACCAACCTTTGGGATCATGATTTGATCCAACCGCTCGGATGCATTTTCAAGCAGTTCAACCACATCGCGATACCAATAGGGCGTGTCCAAACCATTGATGCGAACAGACAAGGTTTTGGTTCCCCAATCGATCGAACCAATCGCATCAATCACGTTTTGACGTGCACTATCTTTGTCAGAGGGCGCAACGGAGTCTTCAAGATCAAGATTGATCACGTCCGCAGCACTGGCCGCCATTTTTTCAAAAATCGCTGGACGCGAACCTGGGCCAAACAATTGGCAACGATTTGGGCGGGCAACAGGAGTTGGTTGGATGCGAAATGACATGACGGCCTTTCTGCTTGCGCAACTAAATTTCGAATTTCACAAAAAGTTGGTTATAAAATTACCAAACCAAGTTCAACCAAATTTTGCATTTGCAGCAATTTTTCTGCATCGCCGCAGAATGATTGGAATTGAAAGTCCATCCAAAGGATGATTCAATTTTATGACCGCCAAGGAAATATCTATGAAAATCGACGTATCGCAAGACTCCTTCCCACTAAAATCCGCGTTTCGAATTTCACGCGGCAGCAAAACTACAGCGGATGTGGTGACAGTCAAACTGACACGGAATGGCGTTCAGGGATGGGGGGAATGTGTCCCCTATGCACGATATGGGGAAACAGCTGAAAGTGTGAATGAACAACTGCAATCGGTACCCCCACACATAACCCGCGCTGAATTGATCGAAACGCTACCAGCCGGCGCAGCACGCAACGCATTGGATTGCGCGATTTGGGATTTGACGGCCAAGGAAAAAAACAGCCGTGTGTGGCAATTGGCAAATTTGCCGAAACCACAACCCGTGCAAACGGCATTCACACTTTCGCTGGATACGGTCGAAAACATGACGCGAGCTGCCGCGCAAAACGCCCAACGTCCGATCCTAAAGCTGAAGTTGGGCATACCCAATGATTTGGACCGGCTTGTGGCCGTACGTAATGCAGCACCAGATGCAAAATTGGTTATCGATGCAAATGAAGGCTGGACAATAGACGACTACCGCCTGTTAATTGATCGCCTTGTGGATATGGAAATTGCGCTTATCGAACAACCATTTCCTGCAGGGCTGGATGCATGTCTTATCGATCTCAACCGACCCATCCCGATTTGCGCGGATGAATCTGTGCATACAAGTTCGGATTTACCCGCGCTTGTTGGAAAATATGATTGTGTGAACATTAAATTGGACAAATCAGGTGGATTGACCGCCGCCATCGACTTGAAGGCCAAGGCACAAGCGATGGGCTTTGATATCATGGTTGGATGCATGGTAGGGACATCGTTGGCCATGGCGCCTGCCCTACTGCTTGCGTCGGATGCGACACTAGTTGACCTTGACGGTCCACTGCTATTAGCGAAAGATCGCGAGCACCCGATTTC
Organism: Paracoccaceae bacterium; assembly: GCA_017852835.1. Classification (GTDB taxonomy): domain Bacteria; phylum Pseudomonadota; class Alphaproteobacteria; order Rhodobacterales; family Rhodobacteraceae; genus HIMB11. The sequence goes on along the minus strand of JAFMKS010000005.1, from coordinate 15,133 downwards.
GTATGATGCGCGTGGAATGCATCCTGCGCCTGTAGAATTATGGGGTTAGAATAAAGGATTTAGAATGAACCGGACTGTTTATGTGAACGGAGAGTACCTTCCCGAAACCGAAGCCAAGGTATCAATTTTTGATCGTGGGTTTCTAATGGCGGATGCGGTTTATGAAGTGACATCCGTACTCGGTAGCAAACTAATCGACTTTGACGGGCACATCGTGCGCCTGCAACGTTCATTAGATGAATTGGAAATCAACAACCCCCACACACGCGAGGAATGGTTGAACATTCATCGCGAGTTGGTGCGCACGAATGACCTTGTCGATGGTGGGATTTATCTGCAGATTTCGCGCGGCGCACCAAATGATCGTGACTTTGTTTGGCCAGACCCCGAAACAACAATTCCTACGGTGGTGCTCTTTACTCAAAGCAAGCCGGGCCTCGCCAATAGCCCATCCGCGCAAACTGGGATAAAAGTCATCAGTATCGAGGACATTCGCTGGGGACGCCGTGATATTAAAACGGTACAGCTTTTGTATCCCTCAATGGGTAAAATGATGGCACAAAAAGCAGGCGCCGACGATGCATGGATGGTTCAAGATGGCTATGTGACCGAAGGCACATCCAATAACGCCTACATCGTTAAAGATGGCCTCATCATCACACGCGCGCTTTCAAATAACATCTTACACGGTATCACCCGTGCCGCCGTTTTGCGTTTCGCGGACGAAGCCCAAATGAAGATAGAAGAGCGTAATTTTACGATTGAAGAGGCACAGCAAGCCGATGAGGCATTCATCACCAGTGCGTCTGCCTTCGTGACCCCTGTTGTGGAATTAGACGGACAGAAAATTTCCAGCGGCGCACCAGGATCTGTCGTTCCAAGACTGCGGGAAATCTATCTCGAAGAAAGCATGAAAACCGCGATCTAATCGCGAAGTTGCGCACCAACCTGCATTAAACAAGCATCGACAAGTGCGGTTTCATCGACGCTTAACGATTGGGCGCGTGGATAGATTGGATTTGTACGATCGTTCAACACAACCGTATCCCACCCATCCGTGGTCTCCATAAAGTGTTGAACGCCTGCTGCCCCGAAAACATGCAAATATCCCTGCAGAACCACATCCAAATAACTGAGCAATATTGGATGATCGGGCGTTGGCGGGAATCGCGTTGCTTCGGGGATCGCGTAAATCGCCAGTTCAGGATTATCAGAATGATCATGTGTAATCATTTCGGTCGCCACCAAACGATCATATCCCTCTTCTCGGGCATCTAGTGCAACCCAATCGGCATTGGGCACCTTGGCGATCAGTCCAAGTAATTCCGTGCGAACAGACGGAACAATCGTCAAAAACGCCATATCACGCGCATTTGTACGTTTCCAGACGCGCCGCCATCCAGACAGTTTTGCTGGGCGTGCATCCTGATAAACGTGGGTTTTGGTATTAACGAGACTGCCGTAGCCGAAAAAATATGGATCACTCATATCTGCAGTGTTGGACCACCCGTTCAGCGGTGTCAAACATATCAATTGCACTGCGCACAAAAATTTTGTTGGAAATTTTGTGTACATATGTCTACATAGACGCACCACCATGGGAGAACTGGTAATCCAGTGCCGAAGGAGCAACCGCCCCCGGAAACTCTCAGGCTGCAGGACCATGGGGTAAATAGACTCTGGAGAGAGATGTTTAACATCCGCCGAAGGGATAGCGATCTCAGGCAAAAGGACAGAGGGGGCATCAAACCGCGGACATCGCACCGCGAGCGTATTGATGCCGGATTATCCGGTGAGACATTGAAGGAAACCGGATGAGCGAAGGCCTAAAGCAAACGCCATTTTATGATCTACACCTCGAACTGGGCGCAAAAATGGTGCCATTCGCAGGATATGACATGCCCGTACAATATGCGGCAGGCGTGATGAAAGAACATTTGCACACGCGATCCAAGGCAGGATTATTTGATGTCAGCCATATGGGGCAGGTGATCCTACGCGGGCCAGATTATGAAACGACAGCGCGTGCGTTGGAACGTTTGATTCCAATGAACGTCCTTGATCTGGGAGTTGATCGTCAGCGCTATGGTTTCTTTACAAATGACCAAGGCGGAATTTTGGATGATTTGATGTTTGCAAATCGCGGAGACCACATTTTGGTCGTGGTGAATGCCGCGTGCAAAGATGCCGACATTGCGCATCTAAGAAAACACCTGGAACCTGCTATTACGGTAAAATCCTTGGACAATCGCGCCCTTTTGGCGATTCAGGGCCCCGCGGCCGAGGCCGTCATGGCCGAGTACCATCCCAGATTTGCGGACATGCGCTTTATGGATGTGGACACTCTTCCTATCGCGGGTGCAGAGTGTTGGGTTTCACGTTCTGGCTATACTGGTGAAGATGGCTATGAAATCTCAATCCCTGTTGCTGCGGCCGAAACCGTGGCACGTGCATTGCTGGCACATGACGATGTTGAATTTATTGGATTGGGTGCAAGAGATTCACTGCGGCTTGAGGCCGGATTATGCCTTTATGGGCATGACATCGACACAGACACGACGCCGACCTCTGCATCGTTAAATTGGGCAATACAAAAAGCCCGACGCACAGAGGGCGCACGCGTAGGTGGGTTTCCAGGCGCGGATGTTATCCTGAACCAGATCGAAAATGGTGCGCCGCACGGTCGTGTCGGATTACGCCCAACGGGACGCGCCCCAATGCGCGAGGGCGTGGAAATTTTTGCCAACGAAACCAGCACTGACGCGGTCGGCAAAGTGACTTCAGGCGGATTTGGGCCCAGCGTCGAAGCACCCGTCGCAATGGGGTATGTCACTGCAGATTTAGCGACAGTTGGCACAACGCTATACGGAGAGGTGCGCGGCAAACGCCACCCTGTGGAAGTCTCTGCACTTCCTTTCGTACCCGCAAATTTCAAACGTTAAACAAGGAGAGGATCAATGAAATTCACAGAAGAGCACGAATGGCTACGCGTTGAAGGGGACATTGTTGTCGTCGGCATCACAGAACACGCAAGCACGCAATTGGGCGACATCGTATTTGTCGAACTACCCGAAGAAGGCGACACAGTATCGAAAGACGATGAAGTGGTCGTGATCGAAAGCGTGAAAGCCGCATCAGATATTTTAGCTCCCCTTGATGGTGAAATCGTTGAAATCAACGAGGCGCTGACAGACGAACCCTCCAAGGTGAACGAAGACCCGATGGGCGATGCATGGTTTTTCAAAATCAAACCAAGCGACCTATCGCAAATGGACGAATACATGGACGAAGCAGGCTACAACGCTTTGATCGGTTAATTCCAATTTTTCCTATGATAAAGGAGCACTCAGATGCCTTTTAAACCAACTGACTATCTGCCCTATGACTTTGCTAACCGCCGTCACATTGGCCCATCTCCTGCCGAGATGAGTGACATGTTGAAAATGGTGGGTGCTCCTAATCTCAACGCATTGATCGACGAGACATTGCCTGAATCGATCCGCCAGAAAGAGCCGTTAGATTTCGGCAAACCCATGTCAGAACGGGAATTGCTATATCACATGCGCGTCACGGCATCGAAAAACAAAGTCATGAACAGCCTAATTGGTCAGGGATATTATGGCACTGTCACACCACCTGTGATCCAACGCAACATTCTGGAAAACCCTGCGTGGTACACCGCATATACACCATATCAGCCAGAAATCTCTCAGGGGCGCCTTGAGGCATTGTTGAATTTTCAAACAATGATTTCGGATCTGACAGGTTTGGAAATCGCAAACGCATCTCTATTGGACGAAGCGACAGCCTGCGCAGAGGCCATGACCATGGCCCAGCGCGTGGCCAAATCAAAAGCAACCGCGTTCTTTGTTGACGAAAACTGTCATCCCCAAAACATTGCGGTCATGAAAACCCGCGCTAAACCGCTGGGCATTCAGTTAATTGTTGGAAACCCCGACGATCTGGACCCAGCTGTGGTATTTGGGGCAATTTTTCAGTATCCTGGAACACATGGACACCTCCGTGATTTCACGAATGAAATGTCCGCGCTGCATGCACAAAAGGCGATTGGCATCGTTTCGGCCGATCCGCTTGCATTGACGCTTCTGAAAGATCCAGGCGCGATGGGCGCCGATATCGCAGTTGGTAGCACCCAGCGCTTCGGTGTGCCTGAAGGATACGGGGGACCACACGCTGCGTATATGGCAACGAAAGACGCCTATAAACGATCCATGCCAGGTCGAATCGTAGGCATTTCAATCGACAGCCATGGGAACAAAGCCTACCGCCTGTCGCTACAGACCCGTGAACAGCATATTCGCCGCGAAAAGGCGACATCAAACGTGTGTACCGCCCAAGCATTACTTGCGGTGATGGCGTCGTTTTATGCCGTTTTCCATGGGCCCGAGGGGTTAAAGGCGATCGCACAGCGCATTCACCGCAAAACCGTGCGCCTTGTCAAAGGGTTGGAAGAGGCAGGATTTACCGTCGAACCTGCGGCGTTTTTTGACACAATCACGGTTGATGTTGGTTTGCTGCAAAAGGGGGTTATCCAAGCTGCTGTGAACGAAGGCATAAACCTACGCCGCGTTGGCAAGACCAAAGTGGGCATTTCGTTTGATGAACGCACCCGACGCGAAACAACCGAAGCGGTTTGGCGCGCGTTCGGCATTGAACGAGCCGATGATGATTTGACGCCAGAGTATCGTATTCCTGATATAAATAAGCGCACCACAAAATATTTGGAACATGATGTGTTTCACATGAACCGTGCCGAAACGGAAATGATGCGCTACATGCGCCGTCTCTCAGATCGTGATCTGGCATTGGATCGTGCCATGATCCCGCTGGGATCCTGCACGATGAAGCTAAATTCCGTTGCAGAAATGATGCCCGTTAGCTGGCGCGAATTTTCATTGATCCACCCGTATGCTCCAGTGGATCAAACCGAAGGCTATCAGGAACTGATTGATGATTTGTCTGATAAATTGTGTCATATCACTGGATACGATGCGATTTCGATGCAACCCAATTCAGGGGCACAAGGCGAATATGCAGGCCTTTTGACAATTGCGGAATATCACACCGCACGTGGTGAGGCGCATCGCAACGTTTGCCTGATCCCAATGTCAGCCCATGGGACAAACCCAGCCAGCGCGCAAATGGTTGGTTGGAAAGTCGTTGCCGTAAACTCGGACGAAAATGGGGACATTGATATTGATGATTTCCGCCAGAAGGCTGAAGCCAACAAGGATAACCTCGCAGGCTGCATGATCACCTACCCGTCGACACATGGGGTGTTTGAGGAAACAGTGCATGAAGTTTGCGCAATCACGCATGAATTTGGTGGTCAGGTTTACATTGATGGCGCTAATATGAACGCCATGGTCGGACTGTCCCGTCCAGGTGATATTGGCGGCGATGTAAGTCACCTGAATTTGCACAAAACATTCTGCATCCCGCATGGCGGTGGCGGACCAGGCATGGGTCCAATCGGTGTAAAGGCGCATCTGGTACCGCATTTGCCCGGTCATCCGTTAGCAGAAACCGCAGCTGGTCCAGTGTCCGCAGCGCCATTTGGCTCTCCCTCGCTGCTTCCAATATCATGGGCCTACTGCCTGATGATGGGCGGAGAGGGGCTAACGCAGGCGACCCGTGTTGCGATCCTGAACGCCAATTATATTGCAAAGCGTTTAGAAGGCGCTTTTGACGTACTTTATAAGGGGAGCAATGGTCGCGTTGCCCATGAATGTATCCTTGATGTGCGCCCATTCGCCGAAAGTGCAGGCATCACTGTTGAAGATATCGCAAAACGCCTGATGGACTGCGGGTTCCACGCCCCAACAATGTCCTGGCCCGTTGCGGGCACATTGATGGTTGAACCAACTGAATCAGAAACCAAATCCGAATTGGACCGTTTCTGCGATGCGATGCTGGCCATTCGTACGGAAATCGCCGAAATCGAAAACGGTACAATGGATCACGACAACAATCCGCTGAAAAATGCGCCACACACTGTCGAGGATTTGGTCGGCCCGTGGGATCGCCCCTATTCCCGCGAACAGGGATGTTTCCCACCAGGTGCATTCCGTGTAGACAAATATTGGCCTCCAGTGAATCGTGTGGACAACGCATATGGGGATCGTAACTTGATCTGCGTATGCCCCCCAATGAGCGATTATTCACAAGCAGCGGAATAAACATAAATGTCGGCATTCACCTTTCCGATCGGGATACATACGCCACTACAACATGCGCAGGCGTTACCCGATAAGGTGGATATTGTTATCATCGGCGGCGGCGTGATTGGTATTTGCGCCGCCCTTTTTTTGCGCCGTCATGGGCAATCTGTTTTCGTGTGCGAAAAGGGACGTGTGGCAGGTGAACAATCGTCCCGTAATTGGGGATGGATACGCCAACAGGGACGCGACCCAGATGAGCTACCCATTATGATGGAGGCCAATCGCATTTGGCAGGATCTGAATGCGCAACTGGATTGCGATATCGGGCTGCGTCAGGGTGGTATCGTTTATTTCAGTGATAGTGACAGTGAACTTGAACGCTATGAAGCATTCACATCTCTTGCGGCCGAGCATGGACTTCAATCGAACCTAATGTCGCGCTCTCAGGTGCAGGCGATGATCCCTGACTTGAATCGGTCATATCGCGGGGCATTGCACACACCATCCGATATGCGCGCAGAACCTTGGGTGGCGGTGCCTGCCCTTGCCCGATTAGCCGCGGAAGAGGGCGTTTTGATCCGTGAAAATTGTGCCGCGCGTCGACTGGACACCAAAAATGGTCAGATCAGTGGTGTCATCACAGAACACGGCCATATCGCCTGTGAACAGGTACTGTTGTGTGGGGGCGCGTGGTCTTCACTGTTTTTGCAGGGGCATGGTGTGCGCATCCCACAACTATCTGTGCGCGCAACCGTGGTCAAAACATCTGAACTGCCAGAAGTGTTCGCAGGCGGTGCTGTCGATAGTAAATTGGCGTTCCGCCACCGCACCGATGGTGGGTATTCACTCGCAACCAGCAGTACGCATGATCTCTTTTTGGGCTGGGATGGCTTGCGAAATGCTAAATCATTTTGGCCCGCTGTTAAAAATGACCCCTTCAATAATCGCTTAAACCCCTTTGGTCCCCCCAACTATCCAGATAGTTGGACTGTCAAACGATCCTGGACTGCTGAGGAAGAAACCCCCTTTGAACGCACCCGCATTTTAAACCCAGCGCCATCACAAAAGGCGATGCGCATCATAAAGAAATCCTTTGACCGCGCATTTCCACAGTTCAAAGGTTGGACCGTATCAGGCGCCTGGGCAGGATTGATCGACACGATGCCCGATGTTGTGCCCATTATTGATAGATGTTCGGATATTCCGGGTCTGACGATCGCAACAGGAATGTCGGGACATGGATTTGGTATCGGACCTGGTGTTGGACGCCTCGTCGCAGATATGATGAGCGGGAAACAGTCCAATCATATGTTGCACAGATTTCGATATGATCGCTTTAAAAACGGTGATCCGATTATTTTGGGTCCCGCGCTTTAAATATTTGCATGGCACGATCACTCATTTTCAGCGCGGACTTGATGCGTTATTGCCTGATCTCATCGAATTCGCTATCACGCGACATAAGGAATGGTAGCGTTAACATTTTCATATACGGGAAGCACACCTGCTATGCGTCTATATCTTGATACGGCTGATCAAACTGCATGGGCAGAATGGATGCCAAGCGGTGTGTTCTATGGCATCACGACAAACCCGCTGCTGGCCGTGCGTGCGGGGCTGACATATCATCAGATCAACTGGCAAGACATGGTTCAAATCGCCGCCGATGCCGGTGCGCAGGAATTTCATGCGCAGGTCATTGGCAACGAAACCGACGCGCTTCGCTTTGCCGAGAACCTTTATGCATATGGGGCATCATCTAACATCGATTGCGTTGTAAAAATACCGCTCAACTCTTGGGGCATTTCTCTCACGCCAAAGATCCAGGGACTGGGTGGTAAAACCCTGATGACGGCCTGTTATGATGCCAAACAGATGGTGACGGCAAACGCACTTGGTGCGGATTATATTGCCCCATACTTTGGACGCATGGTAGAAGCTGGCCTTGACGCTATGACGCACATGCGCGCAATCCACGCCATGTCATCGAATGGGCCATGCCGCCCCTTGATCGCATCATTGCGCAGCGCACAGCAAATGGTGGACATCGCCGAAATTGGTCATGATTGTTTTACGATCGCGCCCGCAATTGCGCAGGACCTATTTCACAACGAACTTACCGAAGCAGCGGCACAGGAATTTGAACGTGCCGCCAAAGGAGAACGAAAATGATTACTATCGGTGGTGAAAACCTAATCGATTACGTTCAAACCGAGGTGAAAGATGGTTTGCCCGTCTATACTGCCATCCCCGGCGGATCATGTTATAACGTTGCAATTGCAGCAGCGCGTCAGGGTCAAACAGTCAGCTATGTAACCCCAATCTCCACCGATAGCTTGGGCAACGTGTTGGCCCAGCGCCTGATCGACGATGGCATCCAATTGGCCACGCCGCGCACTGATGCACCAACCTCTTTGGCAGTTGTGTCCGTCAATAATGGTCAGCCCAGTTATCAGTTTTATCGCAGCGCCACCGCGGACCGCCAAATTACACCCGACACCTTGGACGCCGCCATTTCAGATCAGACACGCGTGTTTCACATCGGGTCGCTTGCGTTAATCGAAGGCGCAGACGCAGATTTATGGGAACAACGTTTTGCTACTCTTGCTGCGAATGATGTGATCACCAGCCTTGATCCCAATGCGCGCCCAGTGGTGGTCAAAGATAAGGATCAATATGTTGCCCGCCTTCTCCGTGTTATGAAACATGCGCGCGTTCTGAAACTATCTGATGAGGATTTGGAATATTTGGCCCCTGATCAGCCATTAATGGAAGCCTTTGAACAAATCTGTTCTGAAACGCAGGCCGCCATAATTATTTTAACCAAGGGTGCAGATGGCGCCGTTGTCCGTTGCGGATCGACACAGTTTGACGTTGCCGCGGCACAGGCAGAGCCATTGGTGGATACTGTGGGTGCTGGGGATACATTCATGGGCACGTTACTGGTTGAAATTTCTAAAACTGGCCTCTCCGCGTCAAAACTAGGCTCCATCGCAAAAGACGAATTAGCACGGATCGTGACACGCGCGGCAAAGGCCGCTGCCCTAAACTGTCAAAGCGCGGGTTGTAATCCACCCTATGAACAGGATCTGTAGTTTGACGCATTTGTACAGCGTCATATTGCAACGTTTCTGATTACCTAATTGAATTTTCTATCTGCATCCTGTATGCGGACGCTGTCATTCACAAAAAATGCTGCGTCTGCATAGTGATCAAAACGTAAGACACGACGCGGCTTTGACGAAAGCTTCCGTAAGGCTTGAAAGGTAGGAAATTTATGACCGATACAGCAAACCCCGATATATTGTATACAATTGTAGACGAAGCGCCCGAATTGGCGAGTGCATCGCTACTGCCCATCATCCGTTCATTCGCTTCTGCGGCGGGCGTGACTATTGGGACCAAGGACATCTCTCTTGCTGGACGAATCATTTCCGCCTTCCCCGAATTTTTGACAGAAGAGCAGCGTCAAACCGATGATTTGGCCGCCCTTGGTGAATTGGTAAAAACACCATCTGCAAATGTTATCAAGCTTCCCAACATTTCCGCGTCTGTTCCACAGCTAAGCGCCGCGATTGCCGAACTTCAGGAACAGGGCTATGCGCTTCCTGATTATCCAGAAGAGGCAACTACAGACGAAGAAAAATCAATTCGTGCGCGGTATGATGCAATCAAAGGATCGGCCGTAAACCCCGTTCTTCGTGAAGGTAACTCAGACCGTCGCGCGGCGCGGGCGGTTAAAAACTATGCGATGAAAAACCCACACTCTATGGGCGAATGGGTCAGCACATCAAAAACACACGTAGCCTCAATGGATGGCAATGATTTCCGTTCAAACGAAGTATCCGCCACTGTCACTGATGCGCAAGCGGGTCCTGCGAAAATCGAATTCACAGATGCAGATGGTAACGTGAGCGTCCTGAAAGACGGCATCGACATCCTACCTGGTACCGTTGTTGACGCGACATTCATGCGTGCATCTGCCCTACGTGATTTCCTACGCAGCGAAATCGCCAAAGCAAAAGAAGAAGGCGTTTTGTTTTCATTGCACATGAAGGCAACAATGATGAAGGTGTCTGATCCGATCATCTTTGGTCACGCTGTTTCAGTCTACTTTGAAGAAGCCTTTGAAAAGCATGCTGATGCGCTTGCCGCAGCGGGCGTGAATCCAAATTCAGGTCTGGGTGATGTTTTGGACCGCATTGCGGATCAACCGGAGATTCTGGCCGATTTCAATGTAATCATGGCCGACAAGGCACCGATGTATATGGTTGACAGTGATCGTGGTATCACAAACCTGCACGTACCATCAGATGTCATCATCGACGCATCCATGCCCGCGGTCATCCGCGCAGGGGGCAAAGGTTGGGGACCAGATGGAAAACCAGCGGACACAAAATGTGTGATCCCAGACAACTGCTACGCGCCCGTTTACGATGAAACAATCAACTATTTCAAAGAAACGGGTGCTCTTGATCCAACAACATCAGGCGCAGTTGCCAACGTTGGCCTAATGGCCCAAAAAGCCGAGGAATACGGCAGCCACCCAACTACATTTGAAATTCCTGCAAACGGCACCATCCGCTATATCGTTGCAAATGGCGACGTATTGCACGAACAGGCCGTTGAAAAGGGTGACATTTGGCGTTCTTCAAGTGTGCGCAAAGCACCGATCGAGGATTGGGTCCGTCTGGGTATTTCCCGTCAGGCAGCCACTGGATCACAAGCGATTTTCTGGTTGGACGAAACACGTGCGCATGACGCGGAACTGATCAAATACGTTACTCCAATCTTGGAGGCGGAGGGCGTTGCAGATAAATTCCAAATCCTTGCCCCACGCGAAGCAACGCGTGTCACCTTGGAAACCATCCGCACAGGGGCCGATAGCATCGCGATCAGCGGCAACGTATTGCGGGATTACCTAACAGATTTGTTCCCGATCCTAGAATTGGGAACATCTGCAAAAATGCTATCAATTGTGAAATTGATGCAGGGCGGCGGAATGTTTGAAACGGGCGCTGGTGGTTCTGCACCAAAGCACGTTCAACAGTTGGTCGAGGAAAACCATTTGCGTTGGGACAGCCTTGGTGAATTCTGCGCATTGGGCGAAAGCTTGGGCTTCTTGGCGGATGTCACAGGCAATTCCAAAGCAGCCGTCCTTGGCGCAGCGGTGGATGTTGCAACGCAAGGTATCTTGGACAACAATAAATCCCCAGCCCGCAAAGTTTGCCAAACTGACAACCGCGACAGCCACTATTTCTTTGCCCTATACTGGGCAGAAGCATTGGCGGCGCAAACGGATGACGCCGAGATCGCAGCTCATTTTGCACCAATCGCAAAGGCACTATCTGACAGCCAAGAGGCTATTTTGGCAGAATTGGCCAGCGTTCAGGGCGCACCTGCGGATATTGGTGGATATTACCACCCAAATCGCGCGAAATTGGCGAAAGTCATGCGTCCAAGCGCGACCCTGAACAGCATAATTGGCTAAATCTAATCATATGCATGAGAGCATAAAAAGGCGGCCTTTGGGTCGCCTTTTTATTTGCGCAAACGTTGGGACAAATCCCGCAAAATTTGCACAAATGCGCTGCGTTCAACATCGGGGGTCGCATTCGCCAAAGTAAAAACGCCCACAGGACCCGCAAGCAGATCAGATTGCAAAGGACAACTGATCAAGGATCCATTCTGTAATTCATCCATCACGACACCACGCGATATAAACCAAATATAATCGGACCGTTGAACGATACGGCGCCCAATCGGTAGCGATACAGTTTCAACGGCACCCTGCGCCCCTGTCATTCCGATACTGGTTAAATAACGTTCAACAGTCGGGCGAATAACCGCCCCCTTGGGAGGCATAACCAATGGGTAATTCAGGAAATGATCAGAGGGATGATCGACGAATAAAATTGGATGATCAGGACGCACAACACACACGACATCCTCGGAATAGAATTGTTCAAACGTAATGTCGGTGAGCATTTCAGCATCGGGCATGCGACCGACCACCAGATCCAATTGTCCATCGCGCAGTTGGTTGAACAGCATCCAATTGGGTCCTGTACGTACCTTTAGCTGACTGTTCGGGGTGTCCTTTGAAAAGGCTAAAACAGCATCCGGCACCAATTCGGTTGCAGCAGTGGGCAGTGATCCGATGCGCAGTTCGCGCCTGCGTGTTTCTCTGCTTAGTCGATCCTTGGCTTTGGAGAGTTCCAACCACGACGCGGCGGCGTGATTTTGAAAAATGCGGCCCTGTTCATTCAACTGCAACCGCCGTCCAACACGATCAAACAGTGGTGTTTGCAGCAACTCTTCCAACTCTTTAATCGTCTTGGAAACCGCAGGTTGCGTTATGTTTAAGGACGCTGCCGCCAAAGACACACTTTCAACGCGCGCAACCTGAAGAAAACATTTTATATGCCGAAGGCGAAGTGCCTGATCCCAATTCATAACTAATAGGTTATGTTATTTGCAAATTTTAACAATATAATATTTTATAAATTTATGATTATCTGACTCCGATTACGAAAGGAAAGATCATGAGCGAACGATATGATGCGGGGATGAAGGTGCGCCGACAGGTGTTGGGCGATGCGCATGTTGATCGCGCAACTGCTGCGAAAACCGAATTTGATGCACCTTTCCAAGATATGATCACAGAGGGTGCATGGGGCACCGTCTGGGACAGTGATGGACTAACCCATCGCGAACGATCCATCCTAACAATTGCGCTTTTGGCGGGGGACGGAAATTTTGAAGAAGTGGCCATGCATATTCGCGCAACCGCGAACACGGGCGCAACCCCCGAAGATATCCGCGAAGCATTTATGCATGTCGCGATTTATTGTGGGGTACCAAAGGCCAATCACGCCTTTAAGATCGCAAAAGAGACATACAAAAAAATGGGAATTTCCCTATGACCAAAAAGAACACCTATAAGGGCGAATTTTACCAGCGTGACCGCTATATGCATCCACCCGCATACGCTGAAATCTACAAAACATCCGTTCCGCGTTCGCCAAAGCAAACGCTTATTTCAATCGAGAATTCGCTGTCTGAAATCACGGGACCAAAGTTTGGGCACAATGATTTGGGCAACTTGGACAATGATCTGATCAAAAACTACGCCCAGACAGGGGATGCCATCGGTGAACGCATAATCGTGCACGGGCGAGTTTTGGACGAAAATGGCCGCCCTGTTCCAAATACATTGGTCGAAATTTGGCAGGCAAACGCAGGTGGTCGATACCGCCATAAAAAGGATATGTATCTGGCCCCCATCGACCCGAATTTTGGCGGATGCGGGCGCACAATGACCGATGAAGACGGATACTATTTTTTCCGCACTGTCAAACCGGGTGCGTATCCTTGGCGCAACTGGGTGAATTCGTGGCGTCCCGCCCATATCCATGTGTCTGTTTTTGGGACAGCCTTTGCACAACGTCTTATCACCCAACTCTATTTCGAGGGTGATCCCCTGATCAAAAAATGCGCAATTGTGAACACAATCCCAGATCAGAATGCAATTGATGGATTGATCGCGCCGTTGGATATGAATGCGGGCGTGCCATTGGATTGTTTGGCCTATAAATTCGACATTGTTCTGCGCGGACGTCGCTCGACCCTGTTCGAAAACCGTTTGGAGGGAAATTGATATGCCACAGAACCTAAATTACCTTCGCGAAACGGCGTCACAAACGGCGGGCCCCTATGTGCACATCGGCCTTGCCCCTGGTGCCGCTGGGTTTGAGCTTTTTGAAAAGGAATTGGGTCAGGATATCGCAGGACCCAATGCCATGGGTGAGCGTATTACCATCACCGGTCGCGTATTGGACGGCACTGGTTCACCTGTACGTGATGTTTTACTAGAAACATGGCAAGCGAATGCCTCGGGCATCTATGCCCATAACGAAGATCCACGACATAGCGAAGTGGAACAGGGGTTTTCCGGCTGGGGACGTGTTATTTCCGATTTCGACAGCGGTGAATTCGTGATCAACACAATCAAACCCGGCGCCACCCCTGGCCGCAATGGCGCAACGCAAGCTCCGCACATTAACTTATGGATCGTAGCACGGGGCATTAACGTTGGCCTGAACACGCGGATCTATTTTGAAGAAGACCGTGATGCACACGCCAGCGATCCAATCATAAATCTAATCGAACAGCTTCATCGTCGTGACACCCTGCTTGCTAAAAAAACAGGTGAGAATACATATCAATTCGATGTTGTCCTCCAAGGTGAAAACGAAACGGTGTTTTTTGATGTCTAACAACCCATGTATTATTTGTGTTGCGATCACTGGCTCTGTCCCAACCAAGGCCGCGAACCCCGCAGTTCCGATTTCGGTAGAAGAACAAATCGAAAGCACGCACGAAGCATTTGAAGAAGGTGCAAGCATCTGTCACGCCCATGTGCGCAACGATGACGAAACGCCATCAAGCGATCCTGAAAAATTTGCGCGGTTGAAAGAGGGTTTGGAAAAACATTGTCCGGGTATGATTATCCAATTCTCCACGGGCGGACGATCAGGCGCGGGGAAAACACGCGGTGGCATGTTGCCACTAGCGCCCGATATGGCATCGCTGACCGTTGGTTCAAATAATTTCCCAACGCGCGTTTACGAAAATCCACCTGATCTTGTTGATTGGTTGTCTGCCGAAATGCGCGATTACAAAATCAAACCTGAGATTGAGGCGTTTGATCTAAGCCATATTCACCATGCGGTGAAAATGAATGCGGACGGTCGGATACCGGGCAAGCTCTATATCCAATTTGTCATGGGTGTTAAAAATGCGATGCCTGTAGATCGCGACGTTTTTGACTATTACGTAAAAACCATCAAACGCCTTGCGCCCGATGCGCAATGGTGCGCAGCAGGGATTGGCAAAGATCAGATCACATTGAATGATTGGGCCGTATCAGCAGGTGGGCACGCCCGAAC
>JAFMKS010000048.1 GCA_017852835.1 Paracoccaceae bacterium | reverse complement strand
ATACGAAGGCCCGCCCCACGTAGGTGCCATCCGTGTGGCGACAGGCATGAAGAGAGTGCATTTGGTTTTGCATGCACCACAAGGTGATACATATGCCGATTTGCTATTTACGATGATCGAACGGCGCAATCATCGCCCGCCCGTGACGTACACAACATTTCAGGCGCGTGATTTGGGATCTGACACAGCGACTTTATTCAAGGATGCATGTCTAGAGGCCTATGAGCGTTTTAAACCCGATTTGTTGTTAGTTGGCGCTTCATGTACTGCTGAATTAATTCAGGATGACCCAGGTGGCTTGGCCGAAGCGCTTGGCCTACCTGTTCCCGTTGTCGCGCTAGAGTTACCGAGTTATCAACGGAAAGAAAATTTTGGTGCGGATGAAACATTCTATCAAATTGTCCGCAAGCTCGCGCATCCAGTTGAACGCTCTGCTGAAATCACCTGTAACCTGATTGGCCCAACAGCGCTCGGTTTCAGGCATCGCGACGATATCGTCGAAATCACCAAATTGTTAAGCGAACTTGGTGTTCAGGTGAATGTATGCGCCCCAATGTATGCAACACCTGATGATATCGCGAACCTTGGTCGTGCGCATTTTAACGTACTCATGTATCCAGAAACTGGTGAAACGGCGTGCCGCCACATGGAACGTACGCTTGGATTGCCCTTCACGAAAACCGTCCCGATTGGGGTCTCAGCAACCAATGAATTCGTGGATGAGGTGTTGGGTCTTATTGGTCGCGCGCGCAGTGAATGTTCAGTCGACTCTCGTCTACCCTGGTACTCTGCCTCAGTCGACAGCACTTATTTGACTGGAAAACGTGTGTTCATCTTTGGTGATGGCTCGCATGTGATGACTGCCGCGCGCATCGCAAAAGAAGAAATTGGTTTCGATGTCGTAGGAATGGGCTGTTACAATCGTGAGCTGGCGCGGCCCGTTCGCGCCATGGCCAAAGAGCTCGGCCTGGAGGCATTGATCACCGAAGATTATCTAGAGGTCGAAGCCGAAATTGCCGATTTATCGCCAGAGTTGATCCTTGGTACTCAGATGGAGCGCCATATTGGCAAACGTTTAGGTATTCCTTGTGCGGTCATTTCCGCACCGGTCCATGTACAAGATTTTCCAGCCCGGTTTTCTCCGCAAATGGGAGCAGAAGGCGCCAATGTGATCTTCGATACATGGGTCCACCCACTTGTGATGGGCTTGGAAGAGCATCTGCTGACAATGTTTCGCGAAGATTTCGAATTTTCTGACACTGCAGGTCCTAGTCATCATGCAGCACATTCTCCTAACCAAGAGATTGTAGATCAGCCAACATCCATCGCCGCATCGGATCAGAGTGCCAATATCATTTGGCTAAGTGACGCTGAAAAAGAATTGCGCAAAATCCCGTTCTTTGTGCGTGGAAAGGCGCGTCGGAATACCGAAAAATATGCCACCGATCATGGTGTCGCACAGATTTCAATAGAAACATTATACGAGGCTAAGGCCCATTATGCGCGATAACCCCGCTCATATCACGCCTTATCGGATTGCGATCGTCACCTTGGATTCGCATAACGCGCGTCCCTGTGAACGGGCGCTTGAAAATATGTGCGTGGATTATCCGGGTTTAGAGGTAGATATTTTTGCGGCTGCAACCTGGTCAGACAATCCAAATGAGTTTGATAAAGCAAAAGAGGCGATTGAGCGAGCTGATCTGATCGTCGCAAATCTGTTGTTCTTGGAAGAACATGTAAAGCCTTTATTGCCAGTGATCGAGGCGCGCCGTGATCACTGCGACGCTGTTGTTGGGATCATTTGTGATGCTGCTTTGGTCAAACAAACGCGGATGGGGTCCTTAGATATGTACGCCCCAGAAAGTGGGACCATGGCGTTGCTGAAACGCCTGCGGGGATCATCGAAACCCTCGACCGAGACGGGCGAGAAAAAGATGCGGATGCTTCGCCGTTTGCCGAAGATCCTTAAATATATTCCTGGTAAAGCCCAGGATTTGCGCGCCTGGTTCTTGTGTATGCAATATTGGCTGGGTGGTACGGATGAAAATATCGAAGCTATGCTTCGTTTTCTGATCTCGCGCTATGCGGGCGTTTCCGAATGGCGCGGCGGAACTGTTCCCTCACCCATTGAATACCCGGACGTTGGTTTGTATCATCCCGATCTCGCGGACCGGATCACTGTCGATGCGGATGAATTGCCAGTCGTCGAAAATCCGATCGGACGCGTTGGTTTATTGCTGATGCGGTCATATGTCTTAAGCGGGGACACCGCACATTACGACGCTGTCATTCGAGAGTTTGAGACAAAGAATATTCAAGTCGTTCCTGCGTTTGCTGGTGGGTTGGATGGTAGACCCGCAATTGATGGATTTTTCGTCAAAAACGGGATCGCAAACATTGATGCAATGGTTTCACTGTCTGGATTTTCGTTGGTCGGTGGGCCGGCGTACAACAACACGGACGCCGCGGTCGAAACGCTTAAAAATTTGGATATTCCCTATATCGCGGCGCATCCATTGGAATTCCAAACTCTTTCGCAGTGGTCAAATTCGCGGGGTGGTTTGGGACCCATTGAAACAACGATGCTGATCGCGCTGCCCGAATTGGATGGTGCAACCAATCCCACGGTTTTTGCAGGGCGGCATGGTGACGGTGGTGGTTGCAACGGTTGTCATTTTAATTGTGTCGCGCAGGAAAAGCGCGCGATGGCACCCTGCTATGAACGGATTGAGGCGCTTGTTGATCGCTCGCGCAAACTGGTTCTGTTAAAGAAGTCAGAGTGCGCATCACGCAAAGTTGCCATTGTGCTGTTTGGGTTTCCGCCAAATGCTGGTGCTGCAGGAACGGCAGCATATTTGGATGTGTTCCAATCGCTTCACAATACAATGAAGGCGATGGCTTTAGCAGGCTATAATCTTGAGGTTCCTGACAAAGTTGAAGATTTGCGCCAATTGGTGCTAGAGGGGAATTCTACCTCTTTTGGTCAAGACGCAAATGTCCACGCGCGCGTGAGTGCGGATTGGATCGTGAAAAACACACCATGGCTCTCTGATGTCGAAGATCAGTGGGGATCGGCACCGGGAAAGATCCAATCTGATGGAAGCTCTGTTCTGGTTCTTGGCAAACAGTTTGGAAATGTGTTCGTCGGTGTCCAACCTACATTTGGATACGAAGGCGATCCAATGCGTCTGTTGTTCGAAGGTGGCTTCGCGCCAACACATGCATTTTCAACCTTCTATCAATGGTTGAAACGTGACTTTGATGCAGATGTCATCCTGCATTTTGGCATGCACGGCGCGCTTGAATTTATGCCCGGGAAACAGGTTGGGGTGAACGGTGCTGATTGGCCTGATCGTTTGATTGGCGACCTACCTAATGTGTACCTTTATGCTTGTAATAACCCGTCCGAGGCCAGTCTGGCGAAACGGCGCAGCAATGCGATAACGATTACACACCTTACCCCACCCGTTGCGGCTGCGGGGCTCTATAAAGGCCTGCTGGACCTGAAAGATAGTTTGATCAGATGGCGCGAAATGGCGTTAGACGATCCGCTTCGCGAAGAGCTGGAAGCGTTGATCAAAGAGCAAGCCGACGCTGTCGATTTCGCGGAAGCGGATTTAGAGGATCTCTGGATGAAGCTCCTAGAAGCAGAAGACGCCTTGGTCCCAGAAGGATTGCACGTTGTCGGTCGATCCTTATCAAACGAGCAGCGGCAATCTTATGTTGATGCGGTTGAGCATCTCGCACCTGAAGCCAAAGCAGAGTTATTCGATAAATTAGGTCAAAATCAGGAAATAGATGCAATTTTGAATGCACTGGACGGTCGATTTACGCCCCCTGTCGCAGGTGGAGACATTGTGCGTTCAACCGATATTTTACCAACGGGCCGCAATATTCACGCGTTTGATCCGTTCCGCATGCCAACCGCATTTGCGTGTCGTCAGGGTTCTGATCAGGCGCAGATGTTATTGGACAAGCATAGCTGTTTACCCAAGACTGTCGCCCTCGTTTTGTGGGGATCAGACAATATCAAATCTGATGGTGCACAAATCGCTCAGGCCCTTGCGCTGATGGGAGCAAAGCCCCGATTTGACAGTTTTGGGCGTTTGTCGGGTGCGGACCTTATCCCAATCGCTGACTTAGGGCGTCCACGCATTGATGTAATCATGACACTGTCTGGTATTTTCAGAGATCTGCTCCCTCTACAAACGCGGATGTTGGCAGAAGCTGCCTACAAGGCGGCAATTGCCGAGGAGGATCCGGCGCAGAATTTTGTGCGTGCCAATGTTTTGGCGCATATGGAGAAAACGGGTGAGGATATTGAAACCGCGGCGCTGCGGATCTTCTCAAATGCGGAAGGTGCTTATGGTTCCAACGTGAACCAACTGGTTGATAGTTCTGTTTTTGAATCAGAAGACGAACTGGCTGACGCCTACGAGGCCCGCAAAAGCTTTGCTTACGGCCGTAATGGTAAACCAGTTCAGAACCAGAAATTGTTAAAGGATATGTTGTCCAAAGTTGAATTGGCCTATCAAAATTTAGAGAGTGTTGAACTTGGGATCACCACAGTTGACCACTATTTTGATACGCTGGGCGGTATTACGCGTGCGGTCAACCGCGCGCGCGACGAAGGTGAAGTAGCCGTTTATATCTCGGATCATACAAAAGGGACGGGCAAAGTCCGCACCTTGGCTGATCAAGTCGCGCTTGAAACGCGTTCACGATCCTTAAACCCAAAATTCTACGAAGCACTGCTAGATCATGGTGCAGAGGGCGTGCGCCAACTAGAGGCGCATGTCTCAAATACTTTGGGCTGGTCTGCGACGACCGGGCAAGTTGATCCATGGGTCTATCAACGCATTAGTGAAACATTTGTTTTGGATGATGAAATGCGGGAACGTTTGGCAGCACTCAATCCAACCGCGAGTTCGCGGATGGCAAATCGCCTGTTAGAGGCGACTGACCGCCAATATTGGACACCTGATCCCGAAACAATCGCAGCCCTGCAAAATGCAGCAGATGCGCTTGAAGATCGTATGGAAGGGATTGCCGCACAATGATCACTCGTAACCCACACAAAAAGGGGCATAAGCCATGGCACCACTAGATAAAACAATCCCGCGCCTAAGCGGTTTGGATGGTGAGGGTTCAGTCCAAGTCCACCAAGATCCTGATATGAAAATAGAAGGGGCTAAGGTCTTTTCTGTCTACGGTAAAGGAGGCATCGGGAAATCAACGACAAGTTCCAATTTGTCAGCGGCCTTTTCCAAACTAGGCAAGCGCGTGCTTCAAATTGGGTGTGATCCTAAACACGACAGTACCTTTACATTGACAGGCTCATTGGTGCCAACGGTGATCGATATTTTGAAAGAGGTCGATTTCCACGCAGAAGAGTTGCGTCCAGAAGATTTTGTTTTTGAAGGCTTCAACGGTGTCAAATGTGTAGAAGCAGGCGGGCCACCCGCAGGTACAGGATGTGGTGGTTACGTCGTTGGACAAACAGTTAAGCTGTTAAAGCAGCACCATTTGCTGGATGATACTGATGTCGTTATTTTTGATGTGCTTGGTGATGTAGTTTGTGGTGGCTTTGCGGCTCCACTGCAACACGCGGATCGTGCGTTGATTGTCACAGCGAATGACTTTGACAGCATCTATGCGATGAACCGAATTATTGCAGCGGTTCAGGCGAAATCGAACAATTACAAGGTACGTTTGGCAGGCTGTGTAGCAAACAGATCAAAAGAAACGAATGAAGTTGACCGTTACTGCGATGTAGTGGGGTTTAACCGTATCGCCCACATGCCTGACGTGGATGTTATCCGCCGCTCGCGTTTGAAAAAGAAAACACTGTTTGAAATGGACATGGACGAAGATGTCGCCATCGTTCAGGCCGAATACATCAAATTGGCGGAAACTCTTTGGAATGGAACCGAGCCTTTGGCTCCAGCACCGTTAGAGGACCGTGATATCTTTGAATTATTGGGGTTTGATTGATGAGCTATAATCAAACACTTTTACGCGTAGAGACATATTTTGACAAAACCGCGACAAAAACATGGGAGCGACTAACCTCTGACGCTCCTGTTTCGCGTATTCGTCAAACGGTTCGTGCTGGTCGTGACCAGATGCGCATGAAATTGTTGTCACAGCTTCCAAATGACTTGAACGGTGCGCGGGTTCTGGATGCAGGATGCGGTGTTGGTCAAGTCACTCAAACGCTTGCAGAACGGGGAGCACAAGTCACTGCGATTGATATTAGCCCGTCATTGATTGAAATCGCTCAACGGCGGATCTCATCATCGCTGCACAATCAAATTGAATTTGTTGCAGGAGATATGAACAACACAGCACTGGGCAGCTTTGACTATGTAATCGCAATGGATAGCCTGATTTATTATTCGCAGCGAGATCTGGCGAATGTGCTCAATAACCTCACACGCCGGACGTCGGAACATATTGTATTTACGGTTGCACCCAAAACACCACTTTTAATGATGATGTGGTATGCAGGTAAACTTGCGCCGCGCGGTGATAAATCGCCTATCATGGTGCCACACTCCCCAAGTTCGCTTTCGCGCGCTTTGGGTGAAGGGATTGAATTAACGGATTTGGGTCGGATCACCTCGGGCTTTTATATTTCACATGCGTTGAGGGTTCATAAATGACACAACGCGCGCCCCATCCTTTAACAAAGCTTACGCGTCGAATGTTGCCATTCGCCGATGCAGCAAGTCGGGATTTACCGATTGGGCAGTTGTTGCGTTTGTCTTTGTTTCAGGTGTCTGTGGGTCTGGCGAGTGTTATGCTGTTGGGCACACTCAACCGCGTCATGATTGTCGAACTTAGCGTGCCTGCGATGATCGTTGCGATTATGATTGCATTGCCTGTGTTAATCGCACCATTTCGCGCCTTTATCGGTTTTCGATCTGACACATATCGTTCTGCGATTGGCTGGAAACGCGTTCCATTTATTTGGTTTGGATCGCTTTGGCAGATGGGTGGGCTTGCCGTGATGCCATTTGCCTTGCTCGTTTTATCGGGTGATCAAACGGTTGGACCCTCTTGGGCTGGTGAAGTTTTGGCGGCCCTTGCATTTTTGATGACGGGCCTTGGCTTGCATATGACACAAACTGCAGGCCTCGCCTTGGCAAGCGATCGGGCGAGCGAAGAAACACGGCCACGTGTCGTTGCCCTGCTTTATGTGATGTATTTGTTAGGTATGGGCCTCTCGGCGCTTTTGATTGGATGGTTGTTGAGAGATTTCACCAACCTAACGTTGATTAGAGTGGTTCAAGGTGCAGCCTTAGCAGGCCTTTTGTTGAATTTGGTCGCTCTTTGGAAACAAGAACACATGAGTCCAATGACCAAAGTGCAGCGTTCAGCACCGCGTCCTAGTTTCGCCAAGACATGGTCAGCATTCATGGCTGAGGGGACAAGTGCGCGATTGATCTTCGTAGTCTTCTTGGGAACCATGGCCTTCAATATGCAGGATGTTCTTTTAGAGCCCTACGGCGGAGAAATCTTAGGGTTGGCGGTTGGTCAAACTACATGGCTAACAGCAGCTTGGGCATTTGGTGCACTTATTGGGTTGGCATACGCCGCTCGCAGACTGAATGCAGGTATCAGTTCTTATCGATTGATGTCTAACAGTATCTTTGTTGGGCTACTTGCATTCCCTGCCGTCATTGTTTCGGCTCCTATTGGATCAACCTTACTCTTTTTTGCCGGCGCGTTTTTGATCGGTTTAGGGTCAGGTTTATTTGCTGTTTCCACTTTGATCGCTGCTATGATGCTTGGCGAAACTGAGCACACTTCGCACGGACTGGCGTTGGGTGCATGGGGAGCATCCCAGGCAACTTCTGCAGGTCTGGCAATTGCCCTTGGTGGAACCTTAAGAGATTGGATCAACACGCTCGCAATGCGTGGTGATCTAGGAGAAACCTTGGCCACTCCGGCCACAGGTTATTCATTTGTTTATCACCTCGAGATCGCAGTGTTGATCGTCACGCTCGCGATACTTGTCCCACTGGTGCGAATGGCGCAGCGCACCCAATCAAAATCTGATCACGGAAACTCGGGCATTAAGCTCGCTGATTTTCCAATGTGATTGGAACACCTGAGAAAGGAAAAAAAATGACGACGGCATTAATTGGAAACTTTGATTTAGCAAGCGCTGCGCTGTGGCTCTTCTGGATCTTCTTTGCTTTGCTTATCTTTTACATCCAACGCGAAAATATGCGCGAAGGTTATCCAATGGAAAATGACGATGGAACGCAGGCCGCGAACCAAGGTCCCTTTCCATTACCTGATCCCAAAACATTCAAGCTGTCCCACGGCCGCGGCGAAGTCACATTCCCGAACAATGATGGCGAACGCCGCGATGTCGCATTGCGTCAAACCAATCAGGCGAATGGGTATCCATTCGAACCAACAGGTGATCCGATGAAAGACGGTGTTGGTCCTGCATCTTGGGCAGCACGTCGGGATGTTGCAGAACTTGACGCTCATGGGCACCCCAAAATCATTGCAATGTCACGCAGCGAAAAATTCTTTGTTGCGGCTGGCCGTGATCCGCGTGGATTGCCGGTCGTTGCAGGTGACGGAAAAATTGTCGGTATGATCAACGACATGTGGGTGGACGAACCAGAACAGCTGGTCCGTTATCTTGAACTGGAATTGGATCCCGCACTGGGCAATGGGACACGTTTGGTGCCCATGACAATGGCGCGCATCCATTCAAATCGCGTGGTTATCAAATCGATCTTTGCAGAGCATTTTAATGATGTGCCTGCACATCGTTCGGAAAACCAAATCACCATGCTCGAAGAGGAAAAGATCTCTGCCTACTACGCGGGCGGAACCCTTTATGCTTCGGCGGCCCGTCTAGAGCCGCAACTGTAAACCAAGGAGGATACCTTTATGTCACATGATGATTTTGCAGCTGAACCAATCAATGGTTTGCCCGAGTTACCACCACGGGGCGAAGTCATCTTGTGGCAAGGGCGTCCAAATTGGCTTCGATTAACGGTTGAGTCACTAAACCTTTGGTGGGTTGTTGCTTATTTCGCGGTTTTAACTGCGTGGCGGTTTATCACGGTGATCGATGTTCTGTCGTTTGATCGTGCGATCATTATGACCCTGCCATTCGTAATAATGACTTTGATCGTTGTTTTACTATTAATGCTCGTTGGTTTTATCCAAGCGCGCGCGACGGTTTACACAATAACAAACCGTCGCGTCGCGATGCGCATCGGCGCGGCATTAACGGTGACATTGAACATTCCCTACACCCAGATTGACAATGCTGCAGTATCAGTTGGCAAAGCTGGTTGCGGGAATATTGCGTTGGAAACAAAAGGGGACTCTAAGTTTTCGTATTTGGTACTGTGGCCACATATTCGATCATGGAAAATCAGCAAACCTGAGCCCACCTTAAGAGCCATTCCAGACGTTCAATCAGTAGCGCAAATTTTGGCAAAAGCGGCCAAAGCCCGCATTGTTGAGGTAGAAAACAAAGAACAATCCAATGCGCCTGAATTGGGCGCAGTGGTGTAAGGGGTTGAACGATGAGTGATATCCATATCCCACACAAAAAAGAGGAAGACACAGTATTGACCAACGCCTTGCGGGCGATGTTTGCTATGGTCGTCCTTGTGTTAATCGCAGTAACCGCATTCCAATTTTCTGGCATGCAAAAGTCTGCAATCCCGCCTAACGCAGAAATTATAGCCGAGGCGCAAATTTCCATTTCGACTGATCAAACGGGTGCTGTCCAAGTCTTCAATTCCCATGGAGAAATACTTGCGGATTGGGGCGGCGATAAGGGCGGATTTGTGTCGGGCGTTGCACGTGTAATTGAACGTGAACGCATGAAAATCGGTGCGCCGATTGATGCACCCGTAGTTATCAGATGGCGCGAAAATAATCGCCTGTCTGTTTTTGACCCTCAAACCGAATGGCAAGCGGATTTGATGGGATTTGGCGCGGACAACGCGCGCGCCTTTGCCACGCTTCTAGCCAAAGCAACGAAAGGAAACTGAGATGGGATTTTTCACGCGAACCAAAGAACATGCACCTTGCACTGTCGAAATCAGTCATAAGTTCGAAAGCCTGCACGCGCATGTAAGATTTAATAACGGTGCAGTGATCCATCCCGGTGATGAGGTCCAAGTTCAGGGGCCTGAGATCATGGCGCCCTTCGGTGAAATTGTATCTGAGGAGCGTGACGCAATCATTCTTCGCGCCAGTACGCTTGAACGTCTCTGGACCAAAGCAACTGGTGATCTGGAAGTGATGGAGCTTTGTGAATTCTCATTCTCAGAAGAGGTGACGTTATGAACATGCATTCAGCAGACGCAACAACCGCAGAAGAAGCGCTGGCAATTCAAGAAACGATTGACAGCGACATGGCGACAGAAATCGCGATGCAAGACACGCTGCTTACTCCGCGATTTTACACCACTGATTTTGACGAATTGGACGCAATTGATGTGTCGCACATTCGTGACGAATGGGATCCATTGATTGACCGCATGGTCAGTGATCCAAACAAAGGACATTTTAAGAAAAATGCAGACTGGGACGAAGTTGACTGGGATGGCATGGATCCACAGTTAAAGAAAGAGTTCATAGATTTTTTGATCAGTTCCTGTACGGCTGAATTTTCTGGATGTGTTTTATACAAAGAAATGAAGCGCCGTGGATCGAATGAGGAAATAACACAGTTATTCCAACTTATGGCGCGCGATGAAGCACGTCATGCAGGGTTTATCAATGATGCCCTACGGGAAGCTGGGGTTGCAGTGAACCTAGGGTTTTTGACGCAGAAGAAGAAATACACTTACTTCCGTCCGAAGTTCATTTATTATGCGACCTATCTATCTGAAAAAATCGGATATGCCCGCTACATCACTATTTTCCGTCACTTAGAGCAAAATCCAGAATATCGGTTCCATCCAATTTTCAAGTGGTTTGAAGAGTGGTGTAATGACGAATTCGCGCATGGTGAAGCGTTTGCATTGCTGATGAAAAGTGATCCCAAACTAACGCGCGGTGTGAATGTTTGGTGGATCAAGTTCTTTTTAACGGCTGTTTATGCAACAATGTACATCCGCGATCATCAGCGACCCGCATTTCATGAAGCATTGGGAGTGGATACGGATTGGTATGCACATGAGGTCTTCACGAAAACGTCCAAGCTAAGCGAGCAAATTTTCCCGATCACACTGGATATTGATAACCCGCGCTGGGAAGCAGGGCTGAAGCGTTTGCAAAAGGCAAACGTCGATCTAGCCGATGCTAAAAAACATGGACGCAAGTTTGCTCAATTAGGGGCCAGTATTCGAGCAGGTTTAGCCTTCGTGGAGTTATTTACGATCCCATCTAAAAAGCACGCGGTTCCTGCGAAAACAAGATTGGAGCCTGCGTACTAATGGACAATCCGATCATCATAGCGTGCTTGGTTGCAGTATTTAGCTGGTGGTTTTTCACTGGCGCAATACTCTTGGCTGTGCGCCTGTGTGATCGCAATAGCGTTGGTTTTAGGGCCAAGGTAACAGCTGCTGTATCGCCATTCTATCTGTTTGGATTTTGTGGATTATGGTACTCGTCTGCTACGAACGATGTGCAATCCGTTTATCTTGCTTTCTTCTCTGCCCTATCAATTTGGGGATGGATCGAATTTGCTTTTTTGACGGGCATCATCACTGGACCGAATACGACGGATTGTCCGCGGGTGTTAATGCCCTTTGAACGGTTTATTCGGGCCTGGGGTACGCTTGCATATCATGAAATTTTGCTTGTGATATCGCTACTCTTGACTTTGAAACTGTGTTGGGGTGCGGAAAATACATTTGGCATGTGGACGTTTATAGTTCTTTATGCTGCCCGCGTGTTTGCAAAGTTGAATTTGTTTTTCGGCGTCCCGCGAATAAATTTGGAATTCGTTCCAAAGGCGCTTGATCACCTAAAAAGTCACTTTAAAATTGCTGCACTAAATTGGTTTTTTCCACTCTCGGTCACGCTTTTGACATTTGCTTTGGCCTGCTGGATTGAACGTATTTATGCACTTTCCGATGCTTCTGATATCATTGGCTTCACGTTGCTTGCGACGATGACCGCAATGGCATTGGTCGAGCATTGGGTGATGGTTTTACCCGTTCCCGACGCGCGCCTATGGCGTTGGATGCTTCCCGATAACAAGAACAGACAAGACATCTGTCGAAAGGACTACCATGGACTATGATGCGTTATTCACCGAACAGTTAGATCGTTTGAAAAGCGATGGAAACTATCGAATTTTTGCCGAATTAGAGCGCCAATGTGGATCTTTTCCCAGAGCGAAGAGCCATGATCCAGATGCCCCAGAGGAGGTGACTGTATGGTGTTCGAACGATTATTTGGGCATGGGACAGCACCCTGTCGTGCGCAACGCTATGAAAGATGTGATTGATAGCTGTGGCTGTGGAGCGGGCGGGACGCGCAATATATCAGGCACAAATCATCATCACTTGTTATTGGAACGCGAACTCGCCGATCTGCACGGCAAAGAAAATGCTCTATTATTCACATCCGGATATGTATCGAATTGGGCGGCTCTAAGCACATTGGGATCTAGATTGCCAAATGCGGTAATTTTGTCGGATGCGCTGAACCACGCGAGTATGATTGAAGGCGTTCGTCATTCGCGTGCTGAAAAGATGATCTGGAAGCATAATGACCCAGAGGACTTGGATAGAAAGCTTGCCGCCATTGATCCATCCCGTCCAAAGATTGTGGCGTTTGAATCCGTTTATTCGATGGATGGTGATATTTGCCCAATGGAAGAGATTGTTGAAGTCGCCGAGAAACATGGTGCTATGACATACTTGGATGAAGTACATGCGGTTGGACTATACGGACCACGCGGCGGCGGCGTTTCTGAAGAGCGTGGGTTGTCAGATCGTATTACTTTAATCGAAGGCACACTTGGCAAGGCCTATGGTGTTATGGGGGGATATATCACTGGGTCTAACGAGCTTTGTGATTTCATACGTTCATTCGCCAGCGGTTTCATCTTTACGACGGCCCTTCCACCTGCGGTCGCAGCTGGTGCCTGCGCATCGATCGCCCACCTTAAAGTATCAGAAATGGAACGTGCAAAACAGCGTCGTCAGGTCGCAAAATTACGCGCTGGATTGGATAAGGCAGGCATTCCACACATGGAAAATCCATCACATATCATTCCCGTGATGATCAAAGATCCAGTGAAGTGTCGCCAATTGGCGGACATTCTAATGCAAGACTACGGGATTTATGTTCAGCCAATCAATTATCCGACCGTTCCAAAGGGAACGGAACGCTTGCGTTTCACCCCGTCTCCGTTACACACCGATGCGGATATTGATCATTTAATTCACGCACTTACGACTCTATGGAAACAATGCGCGATATCGCATGCGGTTGCGTAATTATGTTCTCTTGACTTTGGTGTGCGTGAACTAGCTCTATTGCATCGAATAAGGAGAATACCATGTTGAAAACTGCAAAGATCACAGCAGCGCTATGCATTGTTGCAAGCAGCGCTCTTAGTGGAAGTCACTCTGCCGGTGATGCGGCTAAGGGTGAAAAAGTGTTTAAAAAATGTAAAGCGTGTCATGTCGTAGAAGAGGGCAAGAACAAAACTGGCCCAAGCTTGTATGGTGTTGTCGGTCGTGCAGCGGGTAGCATAGAAGGTTACAAATATTCTAAGGCAATGGCAGGTTCAGGTTTGGTCTGGGATGCCGAAACCTTGGACGCTTACCTTACGAACCCAAAGAAATACTTGAAGGGTACTAAGATGGCGTTTGCTGGCCTAAAGAAAGAAAAAGACCGTGCGGATGTAATTGCGTACTTAGCAACTACAGGGAACTAAGTTCGCTCAAAAAGCTTTCAAAGCCCTCGAGTGATTAATGGCGTTAGTATCTCGGGGGCTTCTTCGTGAATGAGGTGCCCATACCCCTCAAATTCTGCAAATTCAGCTGATGCGATCCGTTTTGCCCATTGTTGGGACACTCTCGATGGAACAGTTTTATCATTCGCGCCAGTGACGAATTGTATGGGATTTTGGACGAGCGTAAGTTTCGATAAAAAATTGTCCAAATTCCAATCAGCCATCAATTGAAGCGTTCCTTGGACATGCTGTTTCCTTTGAAAAAGAAACTGATACCCGCGTAGTTGATCGTTAGATAATTTGGAACCTGTGCCATCCATGAGTTTCCCAACACGGGTCGTATCTTGGGCCATTTGTGCGATAAAGCTGGATGAGAAAGGCGCAATAGCTGCGAGCTTGGCAATGTACGGAAACATTATGCCGGCCATTCCAGAAAAATTACCGAATGCGGCATTGATACAGGTCACTGGAGTTTTGACGTGGGTGCGCGCGCCAAGTTGGACGGCAATTGCCGCACCTGCGGAATGACCAACAATATGCTTCGGGACAATATCCAACTGGTTTAACAAATGACTAACGCCATCGGTTATGGCTTCTAGAGTGCTACGGCCAAAACGCGGCACGCTTGAAAATCCATGGCCGGGTAAATCAATTGCTAAAATTTGGTAACGTTCACCTAATTCATGGATCAATGGCGCCCAACTATGGGTTGATGCACCAGTCCCGTGGATGAATACAACACTGGGCTTTGCCGCGCCAATCAATTGGAAATGCCACTTACATTCGCGTACGGTTAGAAACCGTGAAGCGGATTTATTTGACCACCAGTTTGGAATGCGATCGTCCATGCTTATTCCAAATGCGATTGCGCCAAAGCCGAAATTGCCTGTGCATTCGCGCGTGGTAGGCACAAATACTCACCACCCATTTTGTCTGCGATATGCGCCAATTCGGGGTTTCCGCGTCGTCCACAATCAATAAAGATTGAAGGAATATTTAATGTACGGCCCATTTCTGCAATGTGTGCAGCATCGCTCATCGCTTTTTGACGTCCTGGTTGCCCCTCTAGATCAATGTTTCCTTTCCCATCTGTCAAAAAGGCCATGCTTGGTAATTTACCACTTCTGCGCACAAGTGCGGCTAGATTCAATGCGCTATTCATTCCCATGGCCAGTGGGGTTCCACCACCTGCGGTAAGCGCGGCCAGATTTTTTTTCGCCTGCACAAGTGACCTTGTTGGGGGAAGTAAGATATCCGCGCGTTCATCGCGGAAGCCGATCAAAGCCACATGATCGCGCTTTGAGTACGCTTGGGCCAACATCAATTCAACGGCGCCTTTGGCCTCTCCCAAACGGTTCATTGCAGCAGAGCCAGATGCGTCGACAGAGAATATAACGACACGTTCGGACCGATTTTGGAACCTTTGAATGTGCAGGTCACTTGGGAAAATGATAATGCGCGCGTTACTCGACGACTGCGATCTGCGCAGTGTTTGCCAGGGCGCAGCGGTGCGTAAACTTGATAAAATATCGATCCGTGCTTGGTCGTTTGGCCGCCCGATGAGCGCAGGTAGAGGGCGTCCGCGAAGTGCAGATTTTTGGGCAAGTCCAAAGCCGTCCCCATTGGATTTCACTTTGGCGCTTTTCTTCGCAGTGATCTGATTTAGGATTTCTTTTGGCAATATGGCTTTGACCGCCTCAATGACCAAGTCTTCTGGCAATTCCAGGGTATCATTTTCTGCACTCGATTCCTTGGATTCATTCGGCTCGGTGGGTTCGTTTTGTGGCTCTGCCTGGTCATTTTCTGCAGGTATGCTGGTAGCCCGATGCGCATAGATAAGTTGCGCTGCCGTATCGATGTCGTCCTGTAAAACCGTGTCTCGTCCATCCAGCATGCACAAATATTGTGCGGCGCGCTGAACCATCGCGACGGGCCGCAAGGAAAATATG
>JAFMKS010000122.1 GCA_017852835.1 Paracoccaceae bacterium | reverse complement strand
TGTCGATCATCAATTTCATGCCTAGGTCATGAATTTTTGCAATCATTTCATCAAAGTCAGCGAGCGTTCCATATTCAGGATTTATGTCGCAGTAGTTTGAAATATCGTACCCAAAGTCTCGCTGCGGCGACATGAAAAACGGGCTGATCCAAATTGCATCAATCCCCAGTTCCGCAATGTATTCCAACCGCGATGTGATCCCTTTGAGGTCGCCAATGCCATCGCCATTCGAATCTTGAAAGGAACGAGGATAAATTTGATAAATTACGGCGGTTTCCCACCATTTTAAGTCTGCCATTATTTATCCACCTTTGACGGATCCGGCCAACAAGCCGCGAATGAAATAGCGTTGCATTGACAAAAAGACGATGACAGGAATTATCATCGATATCACTGCTGACGCGTTTAGGAGGTGAAGTTGATCTTTGAATGTACCTAGCTGATTTTGCAATCGAATGGGGAAGACTTTGTCAGTTGCATTATTTGGCCCGATATACAGAGCTACGATCAAATCATTCCAAACCCATAAAAATTGGAAAATACTGAAAGAAGCGAGCGCAGGTACGGACAGCGGTACAATTATTTTTGTGAATATTTGAAGATGATTTGCTCCATCGATACGAGCGCTTTGCAAGAGTTCCTTTGGAAGATTTACAATATAATTTCTCAAAAGATATATTGCCAAAGGCATTGCGAATGCAGTGTGTGTAATCCACAAACTTGCAAAAGATTTTGATGCAACTTCACAGGTTTTAGTAAATTCGCAATCTGTAAGCCACTGCTTCAATTGTGTTGCCCAAGAAGCAATTCCGCTGAAACCTTGCAATATAGGTAAAAAAGCAAGTTGAGTCGGCACGACCATTAATGAAACAACTATTACAAATAACCAGTCACGCCCCGGGAATGACATCCATGCGAAGGCATAGGCTGCAAATGCAGCGATGGTGATTGGAATGATTGTCGCAGGGATCGTAACTATGAAGGATGAAATTAGCGCGTTAGGAACGTTTTTGTTGTTAAACAAAACCTCGACATAGGCATCCGAACCGAAAACAGGGTCTTGATCTATGAATGCATCTAACTTCTTGGGCTTAGGCGCGGTCTCTTCGGGGAAGGTCCACGTAAAATCACCATTTTCCTGAAACACAAAATCCCCACCACGAACATCCATAACCTCGCCAGCAGGAACCAATTTTCGGATCAGTATGGTTTTGTCTGGATTTTCAGGGTCAGGAATGCGGCCTTTGAACAGAATTGAATTTACTTCACCTGTTACAGGGAAACTGGGATCACCCTTATTTAGACGATCAAAAATATTCCCTGTCATTAAGGTTAGTTTTTCAGCCTCACCCTTTTCATGGGTGCTAAAACTGTGGCCGAGTTCTGTCGGTGTAAACGCTGTCCAAAAACCCGCAGTTTTTGAAGCGACCTCAGACCTTAGCGAAGTAGTAATTAATGCGACGAAGGGCACTATCCAAATAAACACTATCAATGCTAACACGACGTGCCGTAATGAACGAGATATCATCATAATCTTACCCTTAGTGTCCGATTTCTTTTTGCTCGCGCCTGATGCGCCAAGCATTGAAAGCCATATTTGGAATAACGGTTAGCATTAACATAATTGCAATTGACGCAAATAAGTTATCGACATTGTCGCCACCAATTGACCAATTGTTACGGGCATTTTCCATCATAGTCGCGAGCAATAATTTATCGTCGTCATTTGCAGATAAAGCATATGGAATATCGAACATTTTTAAAACAAGCACGATCAACGTTGTCCACACGACCACGACAGTGGAGTAAATTTGCGGAAGTTTTATTCGGAAAAACATCTGATATGGATTGGCCCCATCAATTGTGGCTGCTTCAATGGTGTCTTGTGGTACTCCACGAAGGGCCGCAGAAAAAATCACCATTGCAAACCCTGTTTGCACCCAAACCAGTATCCACATTAAAAAAAAGTTACCCCAGAACTTCAGATTGTATAAGGGTTCGTTGTAAGATGGTGGGTGACCAAGAATACTTTTAAGTAAACCAATTTGATAAGATGGCGTTAAGCCATTAATCGTTTGTTGCGCTTCGATACCACCACCTGCAAAAATATTGCGCCATATAATTGCGGCGCCGACGAATGATATTGCAAGTGGAACAAAAATAATAGTTTTTGCTATTATTCCCCACCGAACTGAGTCCGCGAGCACGGCAATTAGCAAGCCGAGCGTAATACAGCAGGTCGGTACGAGTATTAGCCACATTAAACTATTTCGCATCGCCAACCGAAATTGCACGTATCCCAAAGCAGATGGATCCCACAGAAATGCATAATTTCGCACTGTTGGAGTCCCATCAGCCTCTTGAAAAGAAAGGCTGAGAGTAGCGAATGCGGGGATTAGTAAAAACAGTATCAATAGCGTTAATGCCGGTCCTACGAATATCCAAGGCTGAATTGACTCAATTACTATTGATTGTTTTCCGATTGATCCTTTTGCTCGAATACGTGCAAGTCCGTGATTAAGCCAATTGGAGATCCAAAAGTATAGGAAAGAGACACCTACAGAAATGACAATTGCTCTTAAAGCAAACCCTATTTTTGTAAAGCGTTCAATGGTGTCAAATTCATCGAAATTCCATTGATAATTCTTATGGAACCATACTCCAATCTCCGCAAATAAATCATCAATTGGCGCAGATGCCACAAAAGCTAAAATAGCCGTGATGGGCAACAGGAAGACGACGGTTAATAGAATTGCGAAACCATTGCTGGCGATTACAGGTCTAATTGAATGCATGAGTAGGTCCGAAACGATTTAATGATGTTTCAAATTGAGGAAAGGGCGCAA
>JAFMKS010000121.1 GCA_017852835.1 Paracoccaceae bacterium | reverse complement strand
GTAACCAAGATGACGGTGATGATGAGGAATGTAACGGCGGCGATCCGATGTATTCGACATCACAGCGCATCTGGGGATATGAAACACCTGATGGATCATTCGCCCAGTTTACCAACGTACAGGCACAACAATTGTTGCCGCGTCCAAAACACCTGACATGGGAAGAGAGCGCGTGTTACACACTGACGTTGGCGACTGCCTACCGTATGCTATTTGGTCACCACCCACACGAGCTTAAGCCAGGTCAAAACGTATTAGTTTGGGGTGCCTCTGGTGGACTGGGCTCATACGCGATCCAATTGATCAACGCTGCAGGCGGCAATGCGATCGGTGTGATTTCTGATGAAAGCAAGCGTGATTTTGTCATGAACTTGGGTGCCAAAGGCGTCTTGAACCGTAAAGATTTCAACTGCTGGGGGCAGCTGCCCACAGTGAACACACCTGAATACGCCGAATGGTTCAAAGAGGTGCGCAAATTCGGCAAGGCGATTTGGGACATCACGGGCAAGGGCAACAATGTCGACATGGTGTTTGAACACCCAGGTGAATCCACGTTCCCTGTATCAACATTTGTTTGTAAAAAAGGCGGCATGGTTGTGATCTGTGCGGGCACAACAGGGTTCAACTGTACCTTTGACGTGCGTTACATGTGGATGCACCAAAAACGTCTGCAGGGCAGCCACTTTGCCCATCTGAAACAGGCCGCATCAGCGAACCGTTTGATGGTGGAGCGCCGCTTGGATCCATGCATGTCAGAAGTATTCCCATGGGCTGAAATTCCAGGCGCGCATATGAAAATGCTGAATAACCAACACAAACCAGGCAACATGTCCGTTTTGGTGCAATCCCCACGGACGGGTTTGCGTACACTTGAGGATGTATTGGCGGGATAATTCTCCGTAACCATTTGGTCAGGCCGCGAGTCGCCTTGTGTGTCGCGGCCTGTTTTGTTTTGAAAATCAAACTAGATAATCACAAGCACTTACTAATTCAGACCCCACTATTTTTGGGGAGTAATAAACGCGAATTTTTGGGCATTCTGTCTGCGTGCTATAATCGTGCTATTATAATGATGTTTTATCGTTAACCCTTATCGGTGCGGCCCCTGAACTGTTGGGATCGACGGGACAAGACGAAGATTTTATCGGTGTTGGTCTTTGGTCATTCAATGCCGAACTGCGAGAAACGGTTGCTCAGCGTGCTGGAATTCCTGCGGCGCAGTCGCGTCATTGGTTTGACTCGGCCTTCGGTGTTAAAAGTCGTTTGGCGCAAGTCGGATAATCCCCTCTGGTGCTTTGTCATGCCGCGCAGTAGTGTCGCGGCATGACACTTCCTGCGGTAATCTTTTCCGACGATCAAGCCGAAGCTTTTGATAGTCTCAGCGCGATGCTGCGTCAGTCAGGGATCGATTTGGATGACAACCTTTTGATGCCTCCACGCGACAGTACGTCAAGCGTTATGGCCGTGATGGGCAAGGCGGGATCAGGAAAAACGCTATTGCTTGCGCATCTTTACAATGCGCTTGCCGAGGCGGGCGTCGAGGTGATTTCGGGCGATTACGAAAGTCGTCGGCGGCGCGACAAACGCACGCTTGCCATTCTTGCGCCCACGAATAAGGCGGCAAGTGTTTTGCGCATGCGCGGTGTGCCTGCGACGACAATCCACAGGATTCTGTACACCCCTGTTTATGACCCCGAATATGAACGCATTGCCGAATGGCTTGCGGGGGAAATAGAACGGCCCGAAGTAGAAGGTTTGACGGACGAGGCGTTAACGCGCGCGCAGGAGTTTTATCAAAATAACAAGTCAATTCCCGGGGCCTTGGCCGCTGCGGGTTTGCGAGGTTCTGATTTTATTACGGGATGGAAACGGCGGGAAAACCCGTTGGACATTGGGTTTGTGGACGAAGCATCAATGTTGGATGATCGTCAATTCGACGACCTGAAAGAGATTTTTCCAACGCTGGTTGTTTTTGGGGACCCTGCGCAATTGGCGCCTGTAAACCAATCTGGAAACATGGTGTTTGACACGCTGCCTGAACCGCGCAAGTTGACGTTGGAACGTGTGCATCGTCAAACACAGGATAACCCGATTTTGGATTTGGCCCACACATTGGCGGATCCGCAGTTGGAATTCCATGATTTTGAACAAATGATTCAGGATGTTGCGCAGCGGGACGATCGCGTGCAATGGGGCCAACGTGTTGAGGTTGATTTGATGGCCCGTTCGCCCGTTCTGGTGTGGCGCAATGTAACGCGCATTCGCCTGATCCAAGCATTCCGAACGGTTTATGACACCCCCGATGATAGCCTGTTGTCAGGCGAACCATTGATTTGTGATGGCATTGAACTGCCTATGAAACATCGTAAAAAGCGGATCGACCTAGAAGCGCGTGGTTTGATTAAGGGGGCGCAGGTGATCTATCTTGGTCCGGGGCGCAAACCTGGGTTTTCGCGCTTGCACGTTGTGGGGGCAGAGGATCCGCAATTGTCAGCCGCCTCCATCGTGAAAATCGAAAAACCGGATGAGGAAGAACCCTTTATTCCCTTTGCCGCCCGGATGGGGGCCACGTTTTTGCATGGGGCCGCTGTCACCATTCATAAGGCGCAAGGGTCACAATGGGACACGGTTCAGGTGTTCGCACCCGATATTTACACTGCCGCACGTATGGGTCGGACCGAGGCCGGGACACCGCTTTGGAAACGCTTGGCCTATGTTGCGATCACCCGTGCACAGGAACGCCTGATTTGGGTCGTGCGCAATCGGTTGTCAAAACCAACCTATCCGTTATCAATTGATGATCTGCGAAAGGTACAGGCATCCGAACTTTCCCTTGCGATGCAGGACGCAGAAAGCGATTAACGCAGCGTTTTCGCAATTGTCAGCTTG
>JAFMKS010000047.1 GCA_017852835.1 Paracoccaceae bacterium | reverse complement strand
TGTATAAATAACCGCGATTTGCTTTGGCCAATAGGCCGGGTTGGAACTCTTTAACGCCATCAACCAGCGCCCGTTCGATATCGAGCGCACCAGTGACCCGATCCGCACTTACGCCCAAGGGTAGATCCACCACTGGTGTATTTATGGAAATGATCGTTGACTGGATCGTTTTGACCCAATCTGGCACCTGATCCATCCGTTCAGAGTTCACGGGACAGCCTTTGACAACATCAACTTTCGGCAGCAAATCGGCAAGCGCGCGGATCGCTGTGGATTTGCCAGTTCCGCGATCGCCAAACGCAAGAACACCGCCAATCTTTGGATCAATCGCGGTGAGCGTTAGGGCCAGTTTCATGTCATCTTGGCCAACAATGGCTGAAAAAGGAAATGCGCTATTCATTTGTCTCTTCTTTCTTGCGGGTTGTGCCAAATGCCGACCAATGACCGTCAATCGCCGTGATGTTAAAACGCGCGTATAGCTCTTCTTTGAACCAGTCTCCTTGGCGCACTTTTTGAATTGCGCTGCGATGGGGGTCTGATTGATGCGCAAATTCGCTCATCTGTTTTATGTCTGGCCAAATCGAAAAGGTGAGCTGCTGTCGCAGTGGTACTTCGCCAAGACCAATTTTGAACAATACGTCCTCGTTCATTCCAATTTTGGTGCTGATTGCTGGGGATTGCTTCCAAAATTGTAACATTGCATTCCAGCGCAATGTTGCCCGCGTCAGCACGGCGACGGGTCCAGTGTCGCGTTTACTTTTGGAGCGAAATGGCGTTTGCCCCGACCATTCTCCGCGCGTCGAATAGGGTTCCAGATGTATAGTGACACTTTCAGTCGCCATTTCATGATACCGGCGGAAGACGCGCGATTCTCGCAGTGTTTTTTCGATATTCGTTGGGTCTTGCCAAACACATAAAATCGCGTAAACGCCCCAATTTGGTTTTGGCGTGAACCCCTCACCCGTTCCAGATCCCAATAATTTCCAAAAAATAAGGTTTGGCATTAAGTTTAAGAGGGGCCTTGCAAGACCCATCATCACAAAGGCCCACAGCTTATGGTGGGGCTTTTCAAATCGAAAGAGGCTTAGTGTTACCATTGTATTCTTGGCACCAGATCGTCAGGTGTTTTTAGTGAAACACAAATCGGGACAGTTGTAAATTAAATTAGACACATGTAGTGTTTAAGTAACATGACAGCACCCGAGCCAAAATTAGTGATTCCAGTTGTTCCTCGGAACGCCCCCAAAGCCATCGTGATTGGGGCGGGTTTAGGTGGGCTATCCGCGGCGATGCGCCTTGGTGCAAAAGGCTATCGCGTTACAATCATTGATCGTCTGGACAGATTAGGTGGACGCGGATCGTCGGTTGCAAAAAACGGTTATCGCTTCGATTTGGGTCCCACAATTCTGACAGTTCCTGATGTTTTTCGGCGTTTGTGGACGGATTGCGGGCGCGATTTTGATGCCGACGTGAATATTACGCCTGTCGATCCCTATTATGAAATCCGCTGGCAAGATGGATCAAAGTTCCAAATTAGAGATTCGCAAGCGGATATGGATGCAGAGGTCCGTCGGATTTTTCCCTCTGATTTTGCAGGCTATCAACGATTTCTGAAAGACTGTGAAAAGCGTTACACATTTGGATTTGAAGGGTTGGGGCGTCGGCCGCTGAATAAGCTGTGGGACTTGGTCAAGGAATTGCCTGGCTTTGTCGCTTTGCGTGCCGATCAATCTGTTTATCAACATGCTGCAAAACGTGTAAAAGATCCGCGCTTTCGCATGGCGCTTTCGTTTCACCCGTTGTTCATTGGCGGTGATCCGCGGCACGTGACCTCGATGTATATTCTGGTCAGCCATTTGGAAAAAGAATTTGGCGTGCATTACGTGCAGGGTGGCGTCCAAGAATTGGCGGATGCCATGGGGCGCGTTGTTATTGATCAGGGCGGCCAAATCATCCCCGAAACAACGGTTGATCAAATCCTGACGAAAAGAAACCGCGTAACGGGTGTTCGCCTTGAAACGGGGCGCGAGATCAGCGCAGACATTGTAGTTTCGAATGCGGACCCAGGTCAGACCTATGATCATATGCTGCGTCAGCATACGAAAAAGCGGTGGAACAAAAGTCGTTTGCAAAACTCAAAATGGTCGATGGGTTTGTTCGTTTGGTATTTTGGTACCAAAGGTACGTCAGATGAATGGTCAGATGTGGGTCATCATACGATATTAAACGGACCACGATATCGAGGATTGTTAAAGGATATCTTTGATCGACGTTTGTTGGCTGATGATATGTCGATTTATTTGCACCGCCCATCGGTCTCGGACCCGTCAGTTGCGCCCAAAGGTGATGATTGTTTTTATGCGCTTTCACCCGTCCCAAATTTAAAGACAGCCGATGCAGTGGACTGGGAACAAGAAAGCGCGGTTTACAAGGAAAAAATGCGTAAAGTGCTTGAGCAGGTTATGCCTGGGTTCGCAGAAAAAATTGCGGCAGAACACGTATTAACCCCTGATGATTTTAAATCGCGGTATTTAAGTCCTTATGGCGCAGGATTTTCATTAGAACCCAGAATATTTCAATCAGCGTGGTTTCGGCCGCACAACATCAGTGAAGATTTCGAAAATCTTTACTTGGTTGGCGCTGGCACTCATCCGGGTGCGGGTATCCCAAGTGTGGTCACCTCATCAGAGGTCTTAAATCAGCTTGTCCCTGACGCTGTTGAGAAAGTTTGAACATGAGCGCTACATATGAAAGCGATATGAAGTATTGCGAAGAGGCAATTCGGCATGGCTCCCTATCGTTTCATGCGGCCTCTCTGTTGTTGCCAAAGGCTGTGCGTGATCCGTGTTTGGCGCTTTATGCATTTTGTCGATTGGCAGATGATGAAGTTGATCTGAAAACAGATAAATCTGCATCCGTCAAAGATTTGGTTCAGCGTCTGGACCAGGTTTACACGGGAACCCCGCGTAATCGCCCCATGGACCGTGCATTCGCCCACATGGTCGAGGAATTCGAAATGCCCCGTGCTTTGCCCGAGGCATTAATCGAAGGCTTAGTTTGGGACGCAATGGGCAAAAAATATGAAACATTTGACGATTTGGTTGCCTATTCTGCGCGTGTTGCGTCAGCTGTGGGTGTCATGATGTGCGTTATTATGCGCGCGCGTGACCCAAGCGTTCTGGCGCGGGCCTGTGATTTGGGTGTGGCCATGCAATTGACGAACATTTCACGCGATGTCGGCGAGGATGCGCGGGAAGGGCGTTTGTACCTGCCGCTTGAGTGGTTTGAATCAGCTGGTATTTCGCCAGTTAATTTCTTGTCTGATCCAAGATTTCGGCCTGAAATTGCGCTTATGACGCGTCAACTTTTGGCGCGCGCTGATGAGTTGTATCACCGTTCAGAGGCAGGCATTGCCTGTTTGCCGCCAAAGGTGCGACCCGCAATGTTTGCCGCGCGCCACATATATGCTGCCATCGGCAATAGTGTTCGTGCAAATGGATTCGATAATATCTCTGTCCGTGCGCGGACCACAAAGGCCACGAAGCTGCGTTTACTTGGACTTTCTGCGACACATTCCATGGTCAGTATGTTTATGCCAACGCCAGCAACTGTTTATGCGGCACCTTTACTGCAGACGGAATTCTTGGTACGTGCTGCGGGCATAGAGAAGCGCACAAAATTGGGATGGAGTGAGCGATTTGTTTCCGTGATGGAGCAGTTGCATGAACACGACAAATCAAACATTGGTGCGTAATCTCGTTTCGTAGTTTAAGGGGCTACAGAATGTGGGTTGATTTCGCGATATATCTGGCAGCGTGTTTTGTGGCTGGATCAACGGGTGGATTGTTTCCGCCCGGTGATTGGTATGAAAACTTGCAAAAACCGCGCTGGACACCGCCTAACTGGATGTTTCCTGTCGCTTGGATGACGCTTTACGTTTTAATGGCCTATGCAGGGGCACGACTGTCGCAGATTGATGGAGCTGGAACAGCGCTGGCCCTTTGGTCATTGCAGATCGCATTGAACGCGCTTTGGACGCCAGTCTTCTTTGGGTTGAAGAAAGCCAAATTGGCGCTTTATTGCATTTTCGGCCTTTGGGCGGCAGTTGCAGTGTGTGTCATTGTGTTCTGGCAATATTCTTGGATCGCAGGGCTTGCGTTTGTG
Organism: Paracoccaceae bacterium; assembly: GCA_017852835.1. Taxonomy (GTDB): domain Bacteria; phylum Pseudomonadota; class Alphaproteobacteria; order Rhodobacterales; family Rhodobacteraceae; genus HIMB11. The sequence goes on along the minus strand of JAFMKS010000047.1, from coordinate 12,249 downwards.
CCTTATCTGTTGTGGGTCAGTGTCGCGGCGCTGTTGAACCGCGCTGTGTGTCGCCTAAACCCAGAGTTGACCTAATCTTTGAATGTCCAACCTGTTCGGCGGGGCACACGAACGGCCAGCATGGCGGTTATGATTTGACTTCGAAATCTGTGTAGGTCCAACGCCTCAAAAACGCCGGTACTTTTTTCGCCGTTCAAATGTGTTTCAACAACTGAACGATTATAAAATGGCGCATCCAATAGGTTTTGAACCTGTTTTGGGCTGGCGTTATCATCACATCTGGTTTCGCGGCGCACGGCCCACAAGCTATTGCGAAATCTTTTAATTGGAGGCGCAGTTGAAATTTCGGTTGCCGCTCCCACTAGGTTAAAATCAATGGCGTGCACGGCGGTTTCACCATTGCGCAACTCTAAATCATAAAAACACTGCGTCCCTGTCGATATTGGATAACGGCCCCATGTCCAATAATTGAAATCTTGTTCAAGTGCGCGGGTTCCGAAATTTGCGTCAAAATACCCATGCCCACTCCACTGCCAACCTTTGGCCTCTAGGTCCACGTCAATGTCTGCCGTTGGTGCAAAGGGGCGCCAAATATGCGTTCCCGACGGTGTCAGGGGTAATTCAACATTTGTTATCGATTTTGGCCGCAAGGTGATTTTACCACGCACGCGGGAAATGATCGGTGGGCTGCTAATTTCATTTACGTTTATCGTTAGGGTTTGTTCGGTTGGATCCCAAACTAAGGATGATGGGCCCACAGTAAAGGAATGTTCGCTTTGACGCAGAGCACTCCGCCCACGGTCCGTCATTGTAAAGCGCCCGCCAGGACCATAGGTGGCCACGTTTATACAGACGTTGTTTTGTGGTTCCCGCCGCCCTGACCACTTGTACCAAGGTGAAAAAACAGATCCTATAAACGCAATGATCGAGATTGCGCGGCCTGATTTTGGGTCAACACCATCAACATACCACCATGCGTACCCATTGGGTGGAACGTCTATGTTAAAATTTGGCGCCTTGTCATCTCCGCGACCGCGAGCTCGGCGCAGAGAGTTGCCATGGGAATGCCCGCCCCCGGATGCACCCCGCCGCCGACCAGAAAGAGGTTGTTCAATTTGGTTGTGCATTTCGGGCGTTTCAGAGTCGCCATCATTCCCTTTGGGCTCTGCCCGTAAAGTGACCCTTCCGACGCTGGAAAAAGAGCCTCGAAGTCCTGCGGCATCGTTAGATGATGTCGTGCGCGGTTTCCTTGAAAAGAAAGGCCAAATTGTTCCAGTCTCTGGAATGTGATTTCGTTGCATCGTTCAAAATCCTCGTTTTCTGGCTGTCGCTGTGTAAGGGGGGGCGCATTTAAGATCAGTTCAAAATTTTCAATCTCGGGTGGTGCATGGGATTTCCCTCGATCTTGTGCGCATACGTAAATCGTTGGGTCGTTTGGCATATGACCCTGTGCAATATCCCGAAATTCGGAATTTGGAGTGTCGGCAAAGAAAACATTATGATGAACCAGATCGGGTCCGCGACATTTCGCATCAAATCCCCAAACATAGGCAGATAGGCTGCGTTCTTCATGTGCGATATTAGGAACGGTGTTTTGCACATCATGACCCAGATGGCCTAATGCAATTGCGCGGGGGTCCCCATTGAACACGATTGAATCGATATCGATTGCTTCATCTGTGTCTAAGATCACTTGTGTTGCTGTTTCTTCCTGTTTTTTGATCGACTTAACGCGGCAGTTGTAGGTAAATTCAACCCCGCGTTCGATGCAGAGCGTTTCGATGACGCGTGCGAGTTTGTGCATTCCGCCATTGATCGTCCACACACCTTTTGCCTCGGCTTGCCAAATAAGGGACAGGAGCGCGGGCGCGGTTTGTGGCATGCCCCCGACATATGTCGCGTATCTCCCAAACAGTTGTTGCAATCGAGTGTCTGAAAACTGTTTTGCAAGACCATGTTCAAGCGTGGACACTGGTCGCATTTTGCCAATGACACTTGGTCGTTTCATGACCGCTAGCATCATTGCAGGTAGATTGGGATTGGCGTTTTGCATGACGGGTTCGTCAAAACACTCAAACAATACTGAAGTGTCAGAATAGTATGACATGAACTCGGTAGCGGATTTTTCTCCAAATGCATTTCTGATGTTATCTCGTGACGTTTCGAAATTTGCATCTAGATCCACGCAAGCTCCATCCCGCCACCAATGGCGCGCCAATACATTTTGTTGTGTTACAGAAATATGATCATGTAAGTTTTCACCTACAGCTGAAAAAAGTCGTTCAAAAACCGGTAGTAACGTAAGAACAGTCGGCCCTAGGTCGATCGGATTATGTGTACCTGAAAGTGTTCTAATTTTGCCCCCTGGGGTCGGTGCAGCCTCGATTATTCGCACTTTGTGGCCAAGCTTTGACAGCCTAAGCGCGGCGGCGAGACCACCTATCCCTGCGCCAACAACAACAATTCTCTGACTATATTTTGATAAGTTTTGTACATGCGCCATGACAGGATTGTTGACTCGTTCCCATAAATATGTCCAGTATAATTTACACAAGTGTTAAATGTATTGGTCACATAGGAGGTGCGTGCATGCTGAATGATAGAATTGAAGCTGCAATTCAAAGGCATATATGCAGCGCCGCCGTTCAGGGTCCCGCACCAATAGGTCTGCATAAAGCGATTGATTATTCTGTTTTCCCGGGTGGTGCACGCATTCGCCCTGTCATTTTGACATCCGTTGCTATGGCGTGTGGCGATGATCAACCAACGATGACAGATGCCGCCGCTGCAGCGCTAGAGTTCATACATTGCGCAAGCTTGGTCCACGATGATTTGCCCTGTTTTGATAATGCGCCCACGCGTCGGGGCAAGCCGACAGTGCATCGACAATTTTCAGAAACAACCGCGGTCCTTGCAGGTGACAGTCTGATTGTTGGCGCGTTTTCAACGCTTACATCGCAGGTGGATGTAGATGCGCGTCGTGCCTGTAACTTGGTTGCGCATCTGGCGAATTATACAGGTTTTCCAAATGGGATTTGTGCCGGTCAGGCGTGGGAGGATGAGGCCACCATTGATCTGAAATCCTATCACCTGTCAAAAACGGGCGCACTGTTTATTGCCGCCACGCAAATGGGCGCAATCGCCGCTGGACATGATCCAGATCCTTGGCAAGAGCTGGGTGCACGTATTGGTCAGGCATTTCAAATTGCGGATGATCTGATGGATGTCGTCTGTGCCGATCAGGATATGGGCAAGCCTGCGGGTCAAGATGCCAAAAATGACCGGCCAAGCGCGGTCTCTGAATATGGGGTCGATGGGGCTAAGCGATTGTTGAACGACATCCTCGGCGGGGCAATTGCCTCAATTCCGTCCTGTCCTGGCGAAGCAGAGCTTGCAAAAATGGTGCAATTGCAATCCACCCGCCTCATGTCCGTTGATCGTCAGGCAACGCATTCCTGATCAATGACCAAACAAGAGATATACCCACAACGCCCCATGCGTTTCCGAGATTGGTTGTATCAAAAGAAGAGCCAGTTCTATGCGAGTGAATGGGTCCAGGATATCTCTGCGCGTCTCCCGCTATTGTCACGCATATCGCGCAAAGAAGGCGAGGCCATTTTCCAGTTGATGAGTGGATTTGTTGACACGCAAATCTTGCTGGCATTTGTGCGAACGGGTGCGTTGGAGAAGTTGCGTGATCGACCCAAATCTATTGCCCAACTGGCATCGCTCATCGGAATTGAGGCCGAGGCTGCGCGGGTTCTGTGTGGTGCTGGGCAGGCGCTTGGCCTTGTCGTCGTTCAAAGAGAGCAGGTTTCAATCGCACGTCGCGGCATTCTGATTCTGACCTTACCTGGGATATCCGAACTGATCGATCATCACTCCGTTTTGTACTCTGATTTGCAGGATCCTGTTGCGTTTTTTAGCGAGCAGTCAGAGCGGCAACTTGCGCATTTTTGGCCTTATGTTTTTGGCGCAAAAGATGGCTTAGATGCCGCGGATGTTTCACGATACTCTGATCTTATGACTAAATCGCAGCGCATGGTTGCGCAGGATACGTTGGACGCGATCACCTTGCCCAAAAATGGCTCTTGGTTGGATGTTGGTGGCGGCAGCGGTGCGTTCATTTCCGAAGTGCTGCGGCGTCAGAGCTCTATTCGTGCAACGGTCTTTGACTTACCCGGTTCAAATAGTGAATCAGCAGCACATAACTTTATTGCTGGGTCGTTTTTTGATGATGATTTGCCAAGTGGTTTTGATGTCATTTCATTGATCCGTGTCCTCTATGATCATTCCGACGACTCGATCACCAAACTGTTAACTAAGGTTTACAACGCGCTGCCCGAAAATGGCAGATTGATCGTTTCCGAACCCATGTTAGGTCAAAATTCTCCAAATCGTTGGGGCGATACGTATTTTGCGATTTACACTATGGCGATGAACACGGGTAAGACCCGGTCAGCCATAGAAATAACGGAAATAATGAAGAAAATTGGATTCTCGAACCCAAGAATTCATCGATCCAAGCGCCCATATGTGACGCAAGTGATCGAGTGTTGGAAAAAATGACACTGATGAATGTCTAAAAAAATTGACAGTTTATTCTGTCAAGTTAATATAACACAGAGAGTCACCCGAAAACCGACCAACGGGAACGAGGAATCATTATGCACGCGTCAGCTGTTCTTATCGAAGGTGCCAAAAAGCTATCCTTGGCTGAGATAGGATTAAAAGATCCAGAGGCTGGAGATGTTGTGGTGCGCGTTCAGCATTCTGGTATCTCGACAGGCACAGAAAAATTGCTTTGGTCTGGTGCGATGCCGCCGTTTCCTGGTTTGGCCTACCCGTTGGTACCAGGCTATGAAGCCGTTGGTGAAGTCGTTGATGCGACTGCGGGCACGGGCCACAAGGTCGGCGATTTTGTTTTCGTTCCAGGCTCTAGCGGATTTCGAGAAGCCAAGGGTTTATTCGGCGGCAGTGCCAGTTACTTGGTCACACCCGCGGATCGCGTCCGTAAAATCAACCCTGCATTGGGTAATAGCGGAACCTTGTTCGCCTTGGCGGCGACTGCGCGACATGCGTTAGCGGGATTTGATGCGCGTTTGCCCGAATTGATCATTGGTCATGGTGTATTGGGTCGCTTGCTGGCGCGATTAACGGTTGTTGCAGGTGGAAAACCTCCGAGTGTCTGGGAAGTCGATGAAAATCGCATGGCCGGTGCGCAGGGGTATCAAGTGATCCACCCTGATCAAGATACCAAGAGAGATTATCAATCGATTTACGATGCATCGGGCTGCACTGATTTGCTCGATCAATTGATTCAACGCTGTGGTCGCGGTGCTGAAATCGTGTTGGCTGGATTTTATTCAGAGCGCATCAATTTTGCGTTCCCCCATGCGTTTATGCGCGAAATGAAATTCCGCATCGCTGCGGAATGGGGCGCGGATGACATGACAGCGATCAATGCACTGATTGATGAAGGCATCCTGTCTTTGGATGGTTTGGTGACCCATCGCGCGAAAGCGGTGGATGCCAAGAAGGCGTACGTTCAGGCGTTTGAAGACCCCACTTGTTACAAAATGGTCCTTGATTGGGAGGCAGTAAATTGAAAGATGAAGTTCCAAACCTAAAGGATTATTCCGCAAGGCTGCGGGATGAAGCCAACATGGATTTGGCTGATATTCAGGCAGAACAAACAAGTGGAGAACCCACCAAAAAAACACAAATCATCGCGATTTATGGCAAAGGTGGCATTGGGAAATCATTCACGCTTGCCAATCTATCCCATATGATGGCGGAAATGGGTAAGCGCGTTTTGTTGATCGGCTGCGACCCTAAATCAGATACCACATCATTGTTGTTTGGCGGCAAGGCCTGTCCAACAATTATTGAAACCTCCACGCGCAAAAAGCTTGCTGGTGAAGAGGTTAAAATTGGCGATGTCTGCTTTAAGCGCGGCGGTGTGTTCGCCATGGAGCTTGGCGGTCCCGAGGTTGGTCGTGGCTGTGGTGGTCGCGGTATTATCCACGGGTTTGAACTGCTGGAAAAGCTTGGCTTCCATGATTGGGACTTCGATTATGTTCTGCTCGATTTCCTAGGTGATGTTGTGTGTGGCGGCTTTGGTTTGCCCATCGCTCGTGACATGGCGCAAAAGGTGATTTTGGTGGGTTCAAACGATTTGCAGTCGCTTTACGTGGCAAATAACGTTTGTTCCGCTGTAGAATATTTCCGCAAACTGGGTGGCAATGTTGGCGTGGCTGGCTTGGTCATCAACAAAGATGACGGAACGGGCGAGGCGGCAGCTTTTGCCAAAGCAGCTGATATTCCGGTTCTAGCCTCAATTCCACAGGATGACGATCTGCGCAAAAAATCTGCAAACTATCAAATTGTCGGCACTGCAGCAGGTCCATGGGGCGATTTGTTTGGCGCACTTGCGGAAGAGGTCGCTGGCGCACCCCCCATTCGCCCAAAACCATTGGATCAAGATGGTTTGCTGAACCTGTTTGATAGCAAGGACACAGGCGGCGATTTCGTGTTGGTTCCTGCGACAGATACGGACATGCGCGGCAAACATGCCAAGCCGCAAAAGTCCCTAGAAGTCATCTACGACGAGGTTTAAATGAGCAAGGAAGTCACATACGACACCACCGATCAGGTCGATGTGATCAAAGGCCACCCCGCCGAGGAGGTGGTTTCCGCGTCCGCGAATGATCAAACGGGAACTGCAGGTGCGTGCGTTTCTGAAGAGTTGAAGAACGCCAACTTGGCGAACTCTGAAAATGCAGACATCCTTGAAAAATACGCGGCCGATTATCCAGTTGGGCCGCATGACAAACCACAATCGATGTGCCCCGCGTTTGGGTCCTTGCGTGTTGGGCTTCGCATGCGTCGCGTAGCGACAGTTTTGTCGGGATCCGCATGCTGTGTCTACGGCTTAAGTTTTGTAAGCCACTTTTACGGTGCACGCCGTTCGGTTGGGTATGTTCCCTTTGACTCTGAATCTTTGGTTACTGGCAAGCTCTTCGAAGATATTCGTGACTCTGTTCACGACTTGGCAGACCCAGATCAATACGATGCAATCGTTGTGACCAACCTATGTGTTCCAACTGCAAGTGGTGTGCCGCTGAGGTTGCTGCCGAATGAAATTAACGGCGTCCGTATCATTGGGATTGATGTTCCCGGTTTCGGCGTTCCGACTCATGCTGAGGCGAAAGATATCCTTGCAGGCGCCATGTTGAATTTTGCCCGCCAAGAGGTTGAGGCTGGCCCAGTTCAGGCGCCAAAGGGCGGTAAGCAAGATCGCCCAACTGTCGCTATGCTGGGTGAAATGTTCCCTGCGGATCCTATGATGATCGGTGCAATGTTGGCACCAATGGGATTGGGTGCGGGGCCTGTTTTGCCTGCGCGTGAATGGCGTGAAATGTATGCTGCATTGGATTGCGGCGCGGTTGCGGCGATCCATCCATTTTATACATCAACGATCCGCGAATTTGATGCCGCTGGTCGCCCATCAATAGGCAGCGCGCCAGTTGGATATGACGGCACAGCCGATTGGCTGGCGGCGATTGGGGATACCTTTAACGTAGGTGCCGATAAAATTGCAGCTGCACAAAACGCATTCCTGCCTGCGATCAAGGGAGCGCTTTCACAAAACCAAATTAATGGCCGTATCACTGTTTCGGGTTACGAAGGCAGCGAATTATTAGTTGCGCGTTTGCTTATCGAAAGCGGGGCAGAGGTTCCATATGTCGGAACGGCTTGCCCAAAAACACCAATGTCCCAAGCAGATGCAGAATGGCTCGCATCAAAGGGCGCGGTTATTAAATTCCGTGCATCGCTTGAGGATGATTTGTCCGCTGTAGAAGCGTTCAAGCCAGATCTTGCAATCGGAACGACGCCGCTTGTGCAAGAGGTAAAAGAAAAAGGTCAATCTGCGCTTTATTTTACCAATCTTGTATCTGCGCGTCCGCTGATGGGGCCTGCAGGCGCCGGCAGTTTGGCGCAAGTGATCAACACTGCCATCGAAGGCGGTGAACGGATGGCAAACATGCGTTCATTTTTTGAGAACGTCGGAGAAGGCGACACCGCTGGCATCTGGCAGGGCGCGCCCAATCTTCGCCCGGATTTCCGCGCGCAAAACCTAAAGAAAATCGAAAAGGCCGCACGCGCTTCCAAAGCACAGGAGATGATCTAATGCATATTCTAGATCATGATCGTGCGGGTGGATATTGGGGATCCGTCTATGCGTTTTGCGCAGTTAAGGGGCTTCAAGTTGTTATTGACGGCCCTGTTGGGTGCGAAAATCTGCCTGTTACATCGGTGCTGCATTATACTGACGCGCTGCCCCCACATGAATTGCCCATTGTGACCACTGGCTTAGGCGAAGAAGAATTGGGCCGTGATGGGACAGAGGGGGCAATGAAGCGTGCATGGGAAACCTTGGATCCTGCTTTGCCTTCTGTCGTTGTAACTGGCTCAATTGCCGAAATGATTGGTGGCGGTGTGACGCCACAGGGAACAACAATCCAAAGGTTCCTGCCGCGTACAATTGATGAAGACCAATGGCAGTCTGCGGATCGGGCTATGACATGGATTTTCACAGAATTTGGCATGACCAAAGGCCGGATGCCACCCGAGAAAAAGCGAGAAGAGGGTGCGAAACCTCGCGTGAATATCCTGGGTCCGATGTACGGCACATTCAACATGCCCAGCGATTTGGCCGAGATTAAACGCCTGATTGAAGGGATTGGGGCCGAGATTAATATGGTGATGCCGCTGGGCGCGCATGTCGCTGAAATGCGCAATCTGGTGAATGCAGACGTCAATATTTGCATGTACCGTGAATTTGGCCGCGGGCTGTGTGAAGTTTTGGGTAAACCCTATTTGCAAGCACCCATTGGCGTTGAATCAACAACCAAATTCTTACGTAAACTGGGCGAGCTTTTGTCGTTAGATGTTGAACCGTTTATCGAACAAGAAAAGCATTCAACTATTAAACCAGTTTGGGACCTGTGGCGGTCGGTAACCCAAGATTTCTTTGGGACTGCTAATTTTGCAATTGTTGCAAATGACACTTACGCGCGCGGCATTCGAAATTATTTGGAAAATGATTTGGGATTTCCCTGTGCCTTTGCAGTTAGCCGTGTGGCTGGATCGAAAACCAACAATCACGAAGTGCGCCAGCTGTTAGAACAGCATCGGCCATTGGTAGTTTTCGGGTCTGTAAATGAAAAAATATATCTTGCCGAACTGAAGGCCGCACATGGTCCACAGCCGTCGTTTATTCCCGCTTCATTCCCTGGTGCTGTAATTCGCCGTGCTTTGGGAACGCCGATGATGGGATATGCGGGCGCGACATATGTGCTTCAAGAATTATGCAATGGTCTGTTTGATTCATTGTTCCATATCCTGCCGCTGGCAAGCGAAATGGATGCGGTTGATGCCACGCCTGCCGTTCTAAAGCGTGATCTTGAATGGGATCCCAAAGCGCAAGCAGAGCTGGATCGGATCATCGCGGAGCATCCCATTTTAACAAGAATTTCTGCTGCAAAGCGCCTTCGCGATGCAGCCGAGGCTGAAACACTTAAGTCAGGGCACGATTTTGTGGCCCTTGAAACTGTTTCGGCGCTTGGCGGAGCACCGTCCGCCAAAAATACAGGAGAGGAGTGATATGTCAGATCTTTCAAATACAGATCGCAGACTCAAATCAAGACCACGTTCGCGCTTCGAATATGTGTTGTTTTTCAGTCTTATTTTCGTCTTGGCCATCCCGTTTTCAACGGTAGGTTGGGTGATTGATCTTTATCGCAAACAAACATTCGTGATCAACGGACCGCTTGCCCGTGCATGGCTAGAAGCGCACCGTATCACGCCCGTAATTTGCTCGGTTTAGGCCCAGCATCAAGAGCTGTTCTGCCAAAGGCAGATCAGAACCCTGGAACGATATCCAGGGACCCTGGCCACAGAGGCACTGTGGCGCCACGATAAATTTCGGAGGAAATATCATGGCGGACAATAACCTGTCTTTTACAGGACTAACTGACGAACAGGCGCAAGAATTGCACTCTGTCTACATGAGCGGGCTATGGTTGTTCACAACCGTTGCCGTAATCGCCCATTTGGCAACGTTCATCTGGCGCCCTTGGTTCTAAGGAGGATTGAAAATGGCAAAATTTTACAAAATCTGGCTCGTTTTCGATCCACGTCGCGTGTTTGTTGCACAAGGCGTTTTCCTATTCTTGCTAGCAGCGATGATTCACCTCGTGCTGCTAAGCACAGACTACTACAACTGGTTTGAACTAGCCGCGCAAGCGGGCGGTTAATAACCCGTTCGACAGTTTGAAAAACGGTCTGCGGGTGAGTTTTAACTTGCCCGCAGATGCTCACCAATAAGACGGCCTTCATCTCAAAGGTATCGGCTGGATTCAACGGAGACAAACGATGGCATTGCTAAGTTTCGAAAGAAAGTATCGTGTCCGAGGGGGCACATTAATTGGCGGTGATTTATTCGATTTTTGGGTAGGGCCTTTTTACGTCGGGTTTTTCGGCGTAACGACTGCATTTTTTGCTTTACTTGGAACAATCCTCATTTTTTGGGGTGCGAGCCAGCAAGGTACCTTTAATCCTTGGCTAATAAATATAGCACCGCCAGATTTAAGTTACGGTTTGGGCTTGGCGCCCTTACTTGAAGGAGGATTGTGGCAAATTATTACGATCTGCGCGACAGCAGCTTTCATAAGTTGGGCGTTGCGTGAGGTTGAAATCTGTCGCAAACTGGGTATAGGGTATCACGTTCCATTTGCCTTCGCATTTGCAATATTGGCCTATGTAACATTGGTTATTTTTAGACCATTATTAATGGGTGCCTGGGGGCATGGATTTCCGTATGGAATATTCAGCCACCTAGATTGGGTGAGCAACACTGGTTATGCGTATCTGCATTTCCATTACAATCCAGCACACATGTTGGCTGTAACCTTGTTCTTTACAACAACGCTTGCATTGGCGTTGCACGGCGCTCTGGTTCTAAGTGCGGCTAACCCTGAAGAGGGTGAAGAAGCGCAAGGCCCAGACAACGAAGACACCTTTTTCCGTGATTTCATCGGCTATTCAGTTGGAACATTGGGCATTCACCGCGTGGGCTTTTTGCTGGCGATCAATGCTGTGTTCTTCTCTGCCGTATGTATCATCATCTCTGGCCCAGTCTGGACCAAGGGTTGGCCTGAATGGTGGAACTGGTGGTTGGAAATGCCAATTTGGCCAAGTCAGATGGGGATGTAATTATGATTGAGTATCAGAATATATTCACACAAGTGCAGGTCCGCGGACCCGCCGAAATGGGTGTAGATAACGAAAACAATATGATGTCCGAACGTATCGGCACACCTGGGTTTTCAAATCTTGCTGGATGGCTTGGAAACGCGCAACTGGGGCCTGTTTACCTTGGTTGGACCGGGGTGATATCGCTTGCCACCGGTTTGCTATGGTTCAACATTGTTGGCCTGAACATGCTTGCGCAGGTTGGTTGGTCAATCCCAGAGTTTTTGCGCCAATTCTTTTGGCTGGCACTTGAGCCTCCAGGACCAGAATGGGGTATGCGTATGCCACCTTTGGATCAGGGCGGTTGGTATCTAATCAGCTCACTTTTCTTGTTGGTATCAGTTTGCACCTGGTGGTTGAGAACCTATCTCTTGGCGCAACAGCATAAGATGGGCAAACACGTCGCATGGGCATTTGCCGCTGCGATTTGGTTGTTCCTTGTCCTTGGTCTGTTCCGTCCAGTGTTGATGGGTAGCTGGTCAGAAGCCGTTCCATATGGGATTTTCCCACACTTGGATTGGACCACTGCATTCTCAATTCGCTACGGCAACCTCTATTATAACCCGTTCCATGCACTCTCGATTGTGTTCTTGTACGGTTCAGTTCTTCTGTTCGCAATGCACGGCGCAACGATCCTTGCGGTAACTCGTTTTGGTGGCGATCGTGAATTGGAGCAAATCTATGACCGAGGAACAGCATCAGAACGAGCTGCATTGTTCTGGAGATGGACTATGGGCTTTAACGCCACAATGGAGGGTATCCACCGTTGGGCGTGGTGGTTTGCAGTCTTGTGTCCAATCACAGGTGGTATCGGTATCTTGTTGACTGGCACGGTGGTGGACAACTGGTTCATCTGGGCTCAGGAACATTACTTCGCTCCGATGTATGACGGTTCCTACGGTTATGAAAACTATGGCTCTTACGAGTCAT
>JAFMKS010000120.1 GCA_017852835.1 Paracoccaceae bacterium | reverse complement strand
GTGAGTAGCCTTAGTGGGGTACCTCCCACAAACGTGATTTTAGTACCTAAAAACGACCCTGCGTTCGCCCAGGGTTTTTTATTTCAATTTGAGTTTTTTTGATGTAGGGACGTGCAGGTAACAAGATCGGAATGCCGCATGGCGCACGAAGCACTCATCAGTTTTAAACTTCTTCTACAAAAGATGGAGAATGATCTTGGTTTATCGGATTTGAGTGATGTTGAAACCAAAGTTTTTTTGGCCATTTCAGATCTATGTAACCAGTTTGAAACAGCAAAAACGCAGGCTGTTTTGCAACATGAGCTGGTCGCATCAATTGGACGAGCAACTATTTTCAGAGCGATAAAAAAGCTCGAAGATCGCGATAAAATCGCAAAGTCACAAGATCAATACGGCGCTTACTCAATCGCCGACTCGGCAATGTGAGGCAGACTTCGTTGAAGCAGCAAAATTTTTGGACCGAGTTTTTTCTTGTCAATATCACATACTTGGTCATGTACACGTTAACCTTGGGATTCATTTTTCCGATTCAACAAATCATCGCAACAAAAAGCCTTGCTGTGATAGGATTATTGTTTTTGCCCCACGGCGTGCGTGCCGTTGCGTTTCACTATCTTGGCGCGCGTGCATTTATACATTTGTTACCCGCTTCCTACCTGACGTGGTTTATCACCGTTTATGGCAATAATCTTGATCTTCACCCGCTTGGACCCATGGCAAGTGTGATAGCGTGCTATTTTGGTTATCTGATGTTCAATGCAGTAAATCGACTTAAGTCGGACAAACTCATCACCAATACGTGGATTAATGTGCTTATCATGTCAGCAATTATGTCAATTTTAAATGGTGCAGCACTCACTTTGCTGAACTTTGATGGTGACTTTCTTACGGGTGTATTTGGATATTTGATTGGCGACATTGCAGGGGCATTTTTCTTTATGGTGATTGCGCTTTACATTTATCGTTCAATCAAGTTTGTTAGCTCGAATTTCGGCTAAAAATACCGTCAATTCTACGCTGAACTGATTGTGTTTCACGGGAAGTATCGTTAACTGCGGTCTTGAATGCTGATATTTTATGCGGAGTAACACAATGTCTGTGTCAATGCTTTCCACCTTTGTGAAACCCATGCATCCCGAGGGACGCAAATTTGTTGCAATTTTTGCGGCGATCACACCTGTCCTGTTTTTGTTGTGGGAACCTTTGGGCTGGGTTGGCGTGGGTTTGACAGTTTGGGTTTACTATTTCTTCCGTGATCCGGAACGCGTGGTCCCAACCGAAGACGGCATTATGGTTTCACCCGCTGATGGCATCGTTTCATTACTGGAACCCGCGGTTCCCCCCATGGAATTGGGATTGGGCAGTGAACCTATGACGCGGGTATCCGTATTTATGTCTGTGTTTAATTGTCATGTGAACCGCATTCCGGCCGCAGGGCGCATAACCACAGTAGCCTATCATCACGGTAAATTCTTGAATGCATCCTTGGACAAAGCCTCCGAACAAAATGAGCGGAATGGAATTACCATTGAATTAAGCGATGGGCGCCAATACGGTGTTGTGCAGATTGCAGGGCTTGTTGCCCGTCGTATCATGTGTTGGTCGGACGAAGGATCAGACATGCAACGCGGGGAACGCTTTGGTTTAATCCGTTTTGGATCGCGTTTGGATATTTATCTGCCAAGCGGCGCGGAACCAACGGTGCAAATTGGACAAACCATGATTGCTGGTGAAACGATTCTCGCCCGATTGTAAAAGGATTTTGTCTTTCATCTGAGGACTATATGGAAAACAGCACCCGCCAAAGCGAAAGCAAAGTTTCAATTTACAAGGTTGTGCCAAGCGCGATTACCATTATCGGGATGTGCTTTGGACTGACATCCATTCGCATGTCACTTGAAGGCTTTCATGAACTTGCGGCCTCACTTATTCTTTTGGCGGCGGTTGCGGATGGATTGGATGGATTGGCCGCACGCCAGTTAAATGCCGTTTCGAAATTTGGCGCGGAATTAGACAGTTTGACGGATTTCCTGTGCTTTGGTGTTGCGCCCTCGATCCTGCTCTATTGCATGTTTACAAATGAATTGGGGTCATTTGGCTGGGGTGCGACGCTGGTTTTTGTGGCGGCCTGCTGCCTACGGTTGGCAAGATTCAATGCGTTTCAACAAAGCAATGTGAACAATGATGAACAGGATCAAAAAACGAATGAATCCTGCTCAGACTCAGAAAAACCCAAATCATTTTTCGTAGGGGTTCCAGCGCCAGGTGGCGCGTTACTCGTGCTACTCCCTGTTTTCATGGTTTTATCTGACCTCGAGACTGTATTGATTTCGCCTTACATAGTGGCGGCTTGGTTGTGTTTGGTTGGGACACTGATGATCTCTCGGTTAAAGACATTTTCTCCAAAAGCCATACGAATACCGCGGCGATCCATTGCGTTTACCCTATTATTCACAGTCGTTTTCGCAGCCCTGTTATATAGCTATACTTGGCAAACGTTCATGATCATATCTTTGCTCTATACCTGTGCACTTCTTCTCAGTCTGGTGAAGGTAAAAGCCAAAATCATCTGAGGTATATTGGGGCTGCAATTGCGGCATTGTGTTTCGCAAAACCTTTCAAATACAAACGTGCGCCCCACGCTATTGCCATTATCCTGTCATCCGCGCCGAAATCAGCTTAGCATTCAGGCTTTGATCTGGCAAAGCGACAGCGCTAAGCGTGAAATTAAAAACCCAGGTGTTGCAGCCGATGATGCAATTCTTCACACGGTCCTTGGTAAATTCGGATTTACCAAGGACGGCGTCTGTCGCGCAAATCAGGATTTATTTGAAACCGCAAAGTAATCCGTAACACTCCATGTAATAAAATGGCGCACCCATGAGGATTCGAACCTCAGACCTCTGCCTTCGGAGGGCAGCGCTC
>JAFMKS010000119.1 GCA_017852835.1 Paracoccaceae bacterium | reverse complement strand
TGAACTATCTGCCCAACCGCTCTAGCCTGTTGTCAGAGGCCGCTCCGCCCCCGCGCAATCCGCGTTTGCAGTTCTGCCTGGATCAATTCGTTGCTGATGCGATAGCCGCGGATCAGGGTGCAACCATGGCAGCGATTAATACGGCAAAAACCATCAATGTGGACGGTATGCCAAAATTCATCGGCAAATCAATCGAGGGTTCAACCGAATCCGCGGAAGAGGCGCTGGCCGCATTGGCAGGCATTCAAATCGCAGCAGACGCTGTTCAGGATGCCGAAGCGGGATATCGTCCGCAGCTGACATTGGTGCGCGGTTTGGAAAAACAAATCCGCAACATTGCAGAGCATCGTGACAAGCTGGCAAAACAAGCCAGCCGGATGAACGCGGACAATCCAGAACGTGCCGAAATCGAAGCAGAAGTCGCACAAATATCAGACGAAATCGCTGCATTGGAATCGCAAATTCCAGACAACTGGGAAGCGGCACATGACACGTTCAAGAAGCTGACTGATGCAGAATCCAAGGCGCGCAATTCCTATCGCCGCTCTGGTGACACAGCATGGGAAGATGCGGCCATCATATTGGCGGCATTAGATGCAACCCCTGCATTTATCGCGCTGGAAAGCGATCTGAACGCATTGCGTCCAGCGTTGGAAACCGCTGAATTCGAAGTTGCCGAAGATGCGGCCAAAGCGCTGGAACGTTCATTCCGTGATCTAGAAGGCGCGGATGATGTCAAAAAGGCACTTGGCAAAGTGAAAAAGGCCATGAGCAAACGCAAGAAAGACCGCGAGACGGCTTTGAAAGAATATGAAAAAGCGCTTGCGGCCTATGCAGATCAACTGGTTTGGCGTGCCGCTGCCGAAACGCAAGTGCGCCCAGGTGTTCAGGTCTATTTGAACGCGATCAAAGGCAACATTGGTGCCCGTTCGCAAGAGGATCTGACACGTGAACAGGCGCTGTTCCTTGCGTCCTGTACATCACACCACAAGGATCTATCGCTGAACTTCTAAGGCGATACATATCATTAGAATAAAGGGCGGCCTATGGGTCGCCCTTTTTCATTTCCACATCACTGATTGCCTCATGGCTCTCTTGATTTCATCTAAAAATTCTATAAATCTCAGGAACCACTTTGTGATGAGCTTTGAATGATCCAGTATTCTTTAAAATGCGAAAACGATCACAGTTTTGATAGCTGGTTCGCCTCGGCGGATGCCTATGATAAATTGGCCGACAATGGCATGGTGTCTTGCGCGGTTTGCGGTTCAACCAAGGTCAGTAAATCGATCATGGCGCCGCGTGTGCGTACGACCAAGGGGAAAGAGGCACCAACCGCCCCAACATTGCCCACCGAGAAATCAGCAGCAGAACAGGCCATGGCCGAAATGCGGGCGAAGGTGGAACAAAATTCAGAATACGTCGGGACGAATTTCGCCACAGAGGCACGTTCGATGCATTTGGGGGACGCCCCCGAACGCGCCATCTATGGCGAGGCAAAACCAGAAGAGGCCAAATCCCTGATCGAAGATGGGATACCCGTCACCCCCCTGCCCTTTATGCCGACACGCAAATCCAACTGACGTCATCGTGCGTGAATTGCGCGCAACACACCAAATTCGCGCCTGTTGCACTTGTATTGCCGTGAGGTTGCGCATAAACCCCCCACAACTTTGATCAAAGGGAAAGTTATGCCCGTACTTGTTATGAAATTCGGTGGTACATCTGTTGCCACCCTAGATCGCATCAAACGCGCAGCAAAACGCGTCGCTCTAGAGGTTGCCAAAGGATATAACGTGATCGTCATCGTTTCGGCGATGTCTGGCAAAACGAATGAATTGGTGGGCTGGGTCAATGAAACATCCCCCCTTTATGATGCCCGTGAATATGATGCTGTGGTTTCCTCTGGTGAAAATGTCACGGCAGGTTTGATGGCGTTGACGCTGCAGGAAATGGATGTGCCTGCCCGCAGTTGGCAGGGATGGCAGGTGCCTGTGAAAACCACGTCCGCCCATTCATCTGCAAGGATTGAAGAAATCCCAACCGATAACATCATGGCCAAATTTGGCGAAGGAATGAAGGTCGCGGTTGTGGCGGGTTTCCAAGGGATCTCGCCCGAAGGGCGCATTACAACCTTGGGACGCGGTGGATCCGATACAACTGCCGTTGCCTTTGCCGCGGCCTTTGATGCGGAACGCTGTGACATCTATACAGACGTAGACGGCGTTTACACAACCGATCCACGCATCGCCGAAAAGGCACGCAAGCTGGACAAAATCAGCTTTGAAGAAATGTTGGAACTGGCCTCGCTTGGGGCCAAAGTATTGCAAACACGTTCGGTCGAATTGGCCATGCGTTACAAAGTGAAATTGCGGGTTCTTTCCAGTTTTGAAGAACCCTCAGACACAGCAGGCACGCTTGTCTGCGATGAGGAGGAAATCATGGAATCCAATGTGGTCTCTGGCATCGCCTATTCCCGCGATGAGGCAAAAATGACGTTGCAATCTGTTGCGGACCGTCCTGGCATTGCCGCGGCAATCTTTGGACCGCTGTCAAATGCGGGTGTCAACGTTGACATGATCATCCAAAATATCGCCGAAGAAGGTCGCACGGATATGACGTTCTCTTGTCCGACGGATCAGGTGATGCGCGCCGAAAAGGCATTGAATGATGCAAAAGACGCAGGCGAATTAAATTTTGCCGATTTGATTGCGGATACCAATGTGGCGAAAATCTCGGCAGTTGGTATTGGTATGCGTTCACAATCCGGTGTTGCGGCCAAAATGTTCCAAACCCTATCCGACGAAGGTATTAACATTAAGGTCATCGCAACCTCAGAAATCAAAATTTCTGTGCTTGTTGATCGAAAATACATGGAACTTGCCGTTCAATCCCTGCATGATGCCTTTGAACTAGAAAAGGCATAAGGCACA
>JAFMKS010000118.1 GCA_017852835.1 Paracoccaceae bacterium | reverse complement strand
TCGGCTCGGGCGCGGCCTTTGCGGCGGCAGCGATTCTTGCGACGATCATTGAACCAGGGCAGGCGATTGGAATTATGCTGCCTCTTTTAATGTTGATGGATGTGACATCGCTCAAACCCTATTGGAAAAAATGGCTGAACCGCGAGAGTATTATTTTGATCCTTGGCAGTTTGCCGGGGGTTGCACTGGGGGCTTGGCTCTATAGCCGTACGAATGCCGATGTATTTCGCATTTTGATTGGGGGTATCGCACTGGGCTTTGTTTTATGGCAATTGGCGCAGCGCGAAGGGGTGTTGAAACAGGCGAAACGTCACATGCCAGATTGGGCGGGTCTTATCGCGGGTGCACTGGCTGGGTTTACAAGTTTTGTAAGCCATGCGGGCGGACCACCTGCGGCTGTATACCTGTTGTCCAAGCGACCCAATAAAACCGAATTTCAGGCAACAACCGTGATTATATTCTGGGCCATCAATTTGGCCAAAGCTGTGCCTTATGCCTTTCTGGGATTGTTCACTTTGGAAACCTTAACCCTTAACCTTGCGTTGGTCCCATTTGCCCTGATTGGGGTTTGGATAGGGGTAAAGGCGCATCATTGGGTGTCTGATCGTTTGTTTTTCGCTCTGACCTACGCCCTATTAACCGTCACGGGGCTACGTCTTATCTGGATGGCAGTGACATAATTTCTGCGTTGCGGCAATTTTAGGCTTGAACATTTCGTACGAAAATGCCTATCTCTGCGCAAGATTATTGCGGAGAGAAATCCATGACTACACAAATGCGCCCCTTCCGATCAGTTCTTTATATCCCTGGATCCAAGGATCGCGCATTAGACAAGGCCCGCAGTTTGCCTGTGGATGCGATTATTTTTGACCTTGAGGATGCGGTTTCCCCTGAGTCTAAGATTGAGGCACGCGGGACGCTTAAGGCGGCGCTTGATCAGGGGGGCTATGGCAACCGTTACAAAATCATCCGTATCAATGGACTGGACACCGAATGGGGTGCCGAGGATATCGCCGCACTGCGCGATGCACCTGCCGATGCGATTTTGGTGCCCAAAGTGAACAGTGCCGCAGATATCGATGCGGTGCAGACGCTGTTGGGGAACGACACACCCATCTGGGCCATGATTGAAACGCCTGCGAGTGTCCTGAATTCGAATGAAATTGCGGCACACCCTGCGTTAGAGGGGTTTGTTGCGGGCACGAACGATTTGGCCAAGGAATTGAATTGCCGCACGCGTCCTGATCGTTTGCCGATGCAAATGTCGCTGCAAATGATGCTGCTTGCGGCACGTGGCAATGACGTGATTGCCGTGGATGGTGTTTATAACCAATTCAAAGATGAAGAGGGCCTGCGCGCAGAATGTGACCAGGGCCGCGACCTGGGATTTGATGGAAAAACATTGATCCACCCCGCCCAAGTTGCGGTGACGAATGAATGTTTCGCCCCAAGTGAAGCAGAGCTGGATCTGGCCCGTCGTCAAATCGAAGCCTTCGAAGAAGTTGAAAAATCTGGACAGGGTGTCGCAGTTGTGGATGGAAAAATTGTCGAAAACCTGCATGTTGAAACCGCAAAGAAAACTTTGGCAAAGGCCGCGGCCATTGCTGACCTAGATGCGGAGTAACATATGACACTACTTATTATTGGCTTGGCCCTATGGATTTTGGTCCATTGGCTCAAACGTTTAGCGCCGAATTTACGGGCCTCGCTTGGGGATGCAGGCAAGGGGATCGTTACGGTTCTTTTGTTGGTGGGTTTGGTTTTGATGATCATTGGATATCGTGGCGCGCCCTTTATCCCCATTTGGACACCTCCATCCTTCTTAGTGCATGTAAACAATTTGCTGATGGTCGCGGCCGTTGCGGTGTTTGCGATGTCACATACCAAGGGCCGTTTGCGCGGGCGTATGCGCCACCCGATGCTGACATCTGTGAAACTGTGGTCGGTGGCACACCTGTTGGTGAACGGTGATTTGGCGTCAATTATCCTGTTTGGTGGGATGTTGGTTTGGGCGGTTGGGTCCGTTATTATGATCAATCGCGCCGAAACTTGGGAGCGTCCCGCACCCGGCGATAAGGGGCGTGATGTTATTTTCATTGTTATCACGGTTGTGACATTTGCCGTGATGGTTGGCATTCACATGGCGCTGGGTGTCAATCCATTTCCAGGGTGATGCATGAGCACGCTTTATCGTTTGCTGACCGAGGATGACACCTCTGATTTTTGTCACAAAGTGACCCTTGCCCTGTCCAAGGGCTGGGATCTTTATGGCGATCCGCAATACGCCTTTGACCAAAGCAGCGGGAAAATGCGCTGCGCACAGGCGGTGATCAAGCAGGTTGAGGCGCGGTATGTGCCCGACATGAAACTAGGAGAGCAATAATGACCAAGACCAACCCGGGTCGGTTTTTCGAAGACTACAGCATTGGCCAAGTGATTGATCACGCCGTTCCACGCACCGTTTCAGGTGGGGAACGCGCGCTCTATCATGCGCTCTATCCTGCGCGGCATGCCCTGTATTCTTCGGATGAATTTGCACGCGGGTGTGGTCTTGCGAAATCTCCGATTGATGATTTGGCGGCATTCCATGTGGTGTTCGGGAAAACCGTTCCTGATGTGTCACTGAATGCGGTTGCAAACCTTGGGTATGCAGAAGGGCGCTGGATTTTACCCGTTTATGAGGGCGACACACTGCGGTCACGGTCAACCGTGATCGGTTTAAAACAGAACTCCAACGGCAAAACGGGCGTTGTTTACGTGCGCACCCAAGGGCTTAATCAAAATGACGAAGTGGTCATGGAATATGTCCGTTGGGTCATGGTGCGTAAACGCGACGTCGCAGCATCCGCACCTGACACCGTTGTCCCAGAATTGGCCAAGGTCCTAAGCCCAAATGATTTGGTGTTGCCCGCAGGATTAGATTTTTCAAACTATGACTTCA
>JAFMKS010000046.1:13435-16668 GCA_017852835.1 Paracoccaceae bacterium | reverse complement strand
CGGGCGAAAAACCCAAAGTGTGAAAGTGCAACAACACAAGCATGCGCAACGCACCATCCGACAACATAAACGCCCAGTAGGCAGCTGTTACCGCGATATACGCCGCCATTCCCGTGGGTTTGTTCATTTTGACACTGACTTTCCAACCATTAGGGCGACATCCACCAAGCGATACGCATATCCCATTTCATTGTCGTACCACGCATAAACTTTGACTTGCGTCCCGTTCACCACCATGGTGCTGAGCGCGTCGATGATAGAAGAACGGATGTCGTTGGTGTAATCCGCAGATACAAGTGGGCGCGTTTCATACCCCAATATCCCGTTTAATTCCCCCTCAGCCGCCGCTTTGAACATCGCGTTTACCTCTTCAGCGGTTGTTTGCCGCGCGACCTCAAACACACAATCCGTGAGTGACGCATTCAATAAAGGAACACGCACAGCATGGCCGTTTAGTTTCCCCGTCAGTTCAGGGTAAATCAATGTGATGGCTGTTGCAGATCCCGTTGTTGTCGGGATCAGGGAATTAAGCGCAGAACGCGCGCGCCGCAAATCCTTGGCCGGGCGGTCGACGATCGTTTGGGTATTGGTCACATCATGAATGGTTGTAATTGACCCATGGCGAATTCCAAGGTTTTCGTGGATCACCTTGACCACGGGGGCAAGGCAGTTCGTTGTGCAACTAGCCGCCGTTACGATATCATGCTCGTTCACGTCATAAATGTGATGGTTAACGCCATAAACAATATTGGCTACGTTCCCGTCCTTCACAGGTGCAGAAACCACAACCTTTTTGACGCCTGCATCAAAATAACCCTGAATACGTTCTGCTGTTTTAAAATACCCCGTGCAATCGATCACAACATCGACACTCGCCATAGGCAGCGCATCTAGGGAGTTTTCGCAAAACAGCGGCAGCTGCGTCCCATTAACGGTAACCGATGACGCATCATGCGAAAAATCTGCATCCCAGCGCCCATGGACTGTGTCGAATTCAAGCAGATGCGCATGCATTTCAGGAGTCCCCACGGCATCGTTCAGAAATGCGATTTCTGCTCCAGATTCCAGCAGCGGGCGCAGGATCAATTTTCCAATCCGGCCCAATCCATTCACTGCGTAAACTGTCATCCTTCGGCTCCTTGGGGGTAAGTCTATGTACTGTGTGTATTACAACGCAAATGTAACGCGGATGTGACAATTTCAAAAATCAACAAAATATCTTTTGAAATTGCTGCTCTCGGCAAGTGCCGTTATGTTCCACGAGAGCAATCGTAAACGGCATTATGATATGAGCGGCGCACCAACTTTGAAATTGGGTTTAATCGGCGACAACATCGCTGCGTCGCGCGCACCAGATTTGCATCGGATTGCGGGTCGGCTGAATAATATGGACGTCCAATACGACCGCCTAATCCCGAAAGAGTTGAACCAAACATTTGATCAGATTTTCGAAAACTGTCGTGATAACGGGTATCAGGCGCTCAATATCACTTACCCGTACAAAGAACATGTGGTGTCACAGGTCGCGATAAACGACCCAATGGTGCGCGCCATCGCGGCGGTCAACACGGTCGTTTTCGATGGAACTTTGTCCAAGGCCTACAATACCGACTACACGGGTTTTATCGCAGCCTATGAGCAGGTGCGCGCAAGCGCAGCTCCGGGTGTCTGCTGTTTGGTTGGTACAGGGGGCGTTGGACGCGCCTTGGCCTTTGGGTTGGTAAAGCTGGGGGCCGACGAAATTCGCCTATTTGATCGTGACAATGCTAAAGCGCAGCAATTAGCATATGATTTAAACGCTCTTGACCCCCAAACCGTCGTAACTGCCGCAGATGATTTGGATGTGGCAACAGCCAATTGTGATGGGCTGCTGAATGGGACACCCTTGGGAATGGTTGGCTATCCAGGATCGGCTTTTGAACCAAAGGCAATTGCCAACGCGGCCTGGGTTTTTGACGCTGTGTACACACCAATTGAAACCATGTTTTTACAAAGCGCCAAGGCCACAGGCGCGCAGATCATTTCAGGGTACGAGCTGTTCTTCTTTCAGGGTGTGCATGCGTGGCATCATTTTACAGGTCTTGACGTTAATACACAAAAACTTCGTGCAGCCCTGTGATTTTCACAACTGTTCTTTAGTCATCCGTTTCCAGTTCCGCTAAAATGATATCTATCGAAGTGCGCACCATACGCCATCGGACTGGGATAGAGTTGTTATGATCGAAATAAGTGTTTAACACCGAACCATCACAGATATAGATTTCACGTGCCTTTCCGATATAACGGTCCAACCAGAAATCCATGCGTGGAATGGCATAAATCCCCTCAACCAATGAGGCGTCATAAATTCCTGAAATTGCCTGAACGCATTCAGATCGCGTTGTATATTCAGACGATGACACCAATTCAGGGTAATCCGACTTTTCGCCATTGATCAATTCGGCGAGCGATGGTTCAGGTGCAGGTTCACCAACTTCTGGAAATAATTCTGCCTGTTCGGCAGCTTCGCGAGACACACCTTGATCCAACCCCAAGAGTTGCCCAAGGATATTTTGCGCAAATGCGCCCTGCCCAATCACTATGACAACCGCAAAGATCGCTATTAATTTATTCCACATGATACACCCATCGATTTATTCAACAAATCGTCGAAGCACGTTGTGTATGCTTTCCCACACGCTAGCCTAGGGGATCAATCACCCCATCGGGATAGGATATTGGGTCAGACGTAGTCGCGGAACAAATACTACACCAAGGTTTAGAAAACAATGAAATCGAACATCAGGTCGTTTTTCACAAATCTATTTGCAGTAAATAGTCGCAAACTGACGTGCCAATCACGTACAAACATCGTTGGTTGAAACCAATATTGATCACCCGTAGGAGAATTCGATGTCGCATCCTGATAACACCGTCCCAAAAACCATGTCGGCCATGGTACTGATGGGAAATGGCGGCATGGACATGTATGAATGGCGCACAGATTGGCCAACGCCCACACCCGATGCGAATGACGTATTGCTACGGGTTGCGGCCTGTGGGTTGAATAATACTGACGTGAACACACGCTCTGGCTGGTACTCCAAAGGTGTGAGCGAGGCGACAACCGGGGGTTCATACGACACCGTATCAGACGAGGATCCAACATGGGGCGGCCGTCCAATCACATTTCCGCGCATTCAGGGTGCCGATATTTGCGGTCAGATTGTTGCCGTGGGCGCAAATGTTGATCC